>JAYUTC010000427.1:0-6990 GCA_043755395.1 Ferruginibacter sp. | reverse complement strand
TAATTACGGATATGGAAATTTTAGGGGAGAAAAGAGGGAGGCGGATGGTGGCACATTTGAAGGATGATACAGGGGGAGAAATTGAATTAGTTTGGTTTCAGGGGATAAATTGGATACAAAAAGCTCTACATATTGGTCATCAGTATTTGGTATTTGGCAAATTGAGTTTCTTTATGAACAAGCCTCAAATTGCTCATCCCGAAATAGAAACATTAACCACCCCAAAAGCTGAGGGTAAAAACTTTTTGGAACCCATTTATTCTTCTACCGAAAAATTAAAAGCAAGAGGTTTAAATGGAAGGGTAATTGGTAAATTTACTTTTGCACTGCTTCAATTAATAACCGAAAAAGACCTGCAGGAAAATTTACCGGAGTTCATTATTACAAAATATAAATTCATCAGTCGCTTTAATGCATTCCGGCAAATTCATTTTCCTGTATCAGAAAAACATTACCAGCACGCCGTACGTAGGTTAAAGTTTGAAGAATTGTTTTTTGCTCAATTGCGTTTAGGGCTAATAAAGAGTAAAAGGCATAGGTTTAGTAAAGGTTGGGTGTTTGATAAAGTTGGCAATTTATTCAATACATTTTATAATAAGTATCTGCCTTTTCAATTAACAGGAGCACAAAAAAGAGCACTGAAAGAGATAAGAAAAGATGCAGGCAGCGGTAAACAAATGAGTCGCCTCTTACAAGGAGATGTAGGTAGCGGTAAAACCATTGTAGCATTAATGATAATGTTGATTGCAGCGGACAACAACTTCCAATGTGTAATGATGGCTCCTACCGAAATTTTAGCACAACAACATTATAATAGTATAACAGAATTAATAAAAGATATGCCGGTTTGTGTAAAAATACTTTCGGGCTCAACTAAAATAAAAGAAAGAAGAGAAGTGCTTAGACTTTGCGAAGATGGATCTTTGAATATTTTGATTGGCACTCACGCTGTAATAGAAGATAAAGTGGTATTTAAAAATTTAGGTTTTGCAATTATAGATGAACAGCACAAGTTTGGAGTGGTACAACGATCGCGGTTATGGAAAAAAAATACCATTCCACCCCATGTATTGGTAATGACGGCAACACCTATACCACGTACTCTGGCACTTACAGCTTATGGCGACTTGGATTATAGTGTAATGGACGAACTGCCTCCCGGTAGGCAACCTATTAATACCATACATCGTTTTGAAAACAAGCGTCCTCAGGTTATGGATTTTATAAAACAAGAAATAGCCAAGGGCAGACAGGCTTTTATTATATATCCATTAATAGAAGAAAGCAGCAAATTGGATTATGAAAACCTGATGAAAGGGTATGAAGAAGTAAAATCTTTTTTTCCTGAGCCCGGATACTGGATAAGTATGGTGCATGGAAAAATGGATGCAGCGCAAAAAGAAACAAATATGCAGCGTTTTGTAAATAAGGAAACACAAATTATGGTAAGTACCACCGTAATTGAAGTGGGTGTAAATGTACCCAATGCTACAGTAATGGTAATTGAGAGTGCCGAAAAATTCGGTTTGTCGCAGTTACATCAGTTAAGAGGTAGGGTTGGAAGAGGAGCGGAAAAAAGTTTTTGCATATTATTAACAGGTTCTAAAATATCAAATGATGCCCGTGAACGGTTAAAGATAATGGTGGCTACTAATGACGGATTTAAGATAGCAGAAAAAGATCTGGAGATTCGTGGCCCCGGCGATATTGAAGGCACAAAGCAAAGTGGTATTTTAAACTTTAGACTGGCTAGTATAGTCCATGATAAAGTAATACTGGAGGCAGCAAAAGATGCTGTGGAAAATATTTTAGAAAATGATCCAGACCTTATTTTGGCAGAGAATTTGCCTGTTAAAACTTGCCTCCATCAGCAAAAAGATAAAACGGCCTGGAGCAAAATATCGTAGATTCAAAATATAATCAAATAATTAAGGTAAATAAAGTAAAGTTAGTGCTGCTTTATTGTTTGTTTAATCAATAATTTAGTAGCAACAAAATTTGAAAACATCTCAAATTAATAAGTTTCGGATTCTTTGGGAATAAGGACATTTTTGTATCATTATATTTCTGTACATTGTAAAAAAATATAATAAACTGTTTTGAATAAAATAACCAGATTTATTTTTCCTGTTATTTCAACATTTTTTGTGGTGGTTACTTCAACTGCTCAGATGGAATTTGTAGAAAATAAAGGGCAATGGGATAGCAAAGTTAATTACCGTGGAGACTTTTCTACAGGATCCTTCTTTTTAGAAAATCAGGGCTTTACTGTTTTACTCCATAATGCTTCAGATTTACAAAAGCTGGCCCAACAACAACATGGGCATGCCCATACTGCAAATAATATTGTTGGGGAAAATGCTGTTAATTCTTCTATTCCGCCTTTAAATAATTATCCGCCAGTTACCATTCATTCTCATGCATACAAAGTAAAATTTTTAGGCAGCAACAATTTTATTCAGGCTTTTCCCGATAAAGTATTACCTGGATATAATAACTATTTTTTGGGAAATATTGAAAGTAAATGGGCGGGTAATTGTAAAATATACCAGGCAGTAACTTATAAAAACGTTTACCCAAATATAGATGTACGTTATTATACTGAAGCTGGAAATTTAAAATACGATCTTATTGTACGTCCAGGTGGAAATCCTAATGCTATTGCAATGCGGTATGATGGCGCTGATAATTTAGAAATCAGGAATAAAGAATTAATTATTGGTACTTCTGTTGGTAATGTAAAAGAGTTATTTCCTTTTACTTATCAGACAATTACGGGTAAAAGGCAAATTGTAGAATGTAAATATGTGGTAAATGATAATGTTGTTCGTTTTAAAGTACAACCTTATTCTCCAAACGAAACATTGATCATCGATCCTTCCTTAGTCTTTGCTTCTTTTACAGGAAGCTCACAGGATAATTGGGGGTATACTGCTACACCGGGCCCTGGTGGTAGTTTCTTTGCAGGAGGGATTGCATTTGGTTCGGGTTATCCGGTATCCCCGGGCGGTTATCAAACTGTTTTTGGTGGTGGTGTAAATGAAGATAATACCGGTTCTTATGATATGGCAATTTTTAAATTTTCTGCAGATGGTAGCCAAAGATTATATGCAACTTATATTGGAGGTAACGGAAACGAACAGCCACATAGTATGATTTGTGATGCGCAAGGGAATTTAATAATTGCCGGCCGCTCATCTTCTACAAACTATCCTGGTACTCCAACAAGAGCAACAACTGATTATGATATTGTAATAACAAAATTAAATGCAAGTGGCACTGCTGCTTTAGGAGCTGTAAGATTTGGAGGCTCTGCAAATGATGGCGTAAATATCAGGGGTAAATATATTGCACCAGATGGCGCAGATGCCACAAGAAGAAATTATGGTGATGATGCAAGAAGCGAAGTGATTTTAGATCCAACCGGAAATATTTGTCTGGCATCCTGTACACAGTCAAATAATTTCCCGGTTACTCCTGGTTCTCCAATACAAGCTACATTTGGAGGTGGAAGACAGGATGGTGTAATTGTAAAGTTTAATTCAAATCTTACTGCAGTTTTATTCAGTACTTTTTTTGGAGGAATTGGTGATGACGCTTGTTTTGTGATGTCGGTTAATCCAATATCAGGTAACTTATATGTTGCGGGAGGCACAACAAGTAATAATTTACCGGGCGATAAAACTGGTGTAATCAGTAATGTTTTTCAAGGTGGAGAAACTGATGGATTTGTTACAGAAATAATGAGCGATGGTTCGGGAATTATAAAAACAACCTATCAGGGTACTGTAGGTAATGATTTGGTTTATGGAATTCAATTTGATAAGTTTGGGTTTCCATATATAATGGGAACTACAACTGGTAACTGGCCAGTTATTAATGCAACATATAGTAATACCGGAGGCAAGCAATTCATTAGCAAATTACAGCCCGATTTATCCGCCTATGTATATTCAACAGTTTTTGGTACTAATTCATCCGCACCTAATCTATCTCCTATTGCATTTTTAGTAGATCGTTGCCAAAATGTTTATGTATCTGGTTGGGGTGGTGGAATTAATACACAAAAATTATTTCCAACTTCAGGAACAAATGGATTGCCTTTAAAAGATCAAATCCCTAATCTGCCAGGGCCGGATGGGGCTGATTTTTACTTTTTTGTATTGGAAAAAAATGCTGTAAGCCAGCTTTTTGGTTCTCATTTTGGACAAAATGGAGGAGTTGGAGATCATGTTGATGGAGGAACAAGTCGGTTTGATGCAAACGGAATTATTTATCAGGCAATTTGTGCTAATTGTGGAGGTGGGGCAGCTTTTCCTACTACACCAGGTGTGTGGTCTGTTAATAATGGTTCCAGTAATTGTAATGAAGCCGCAGTTAAAATTGAAATGAATTTTGCCGGAGTTGGCGCCAGCGTTAAAGCAGCAATTAATGGAGTGGTAGATACAATCGGATGTGTACCTTTAACAATTAATTTTACCGATACGCTTGCAAAGGGTAAAATGTATATCTGGGATTATGGAGATATTTCCAGCCCTAAAAAAGATACAACATTTGCGCCCAATAATACTACTAATCATACTTATAATACTGTAGGTACGTACACGTTAACTTTGGTTTCTATAGATTCGGCCACTTGTAATATTGCCGATACGGCTTATATAAACGTAAAAGTTGGTAATAACATAGTAGTTCCAAATTTCTCTTTTACAAAATTAGACAGCTGTGCCAGTTTGCGATACCGGTTCGATAATTTAACTACTGCAGCTTTGCCCAATTATACCAATCAAACTTTTATCTGGGATTTTGGTGATGGCTCTCCACGAATAAGAGCTGGATTTGTATCACAAATACATACTTTTCCTTCTATCGGTCAATATAATATCCATTTAATTGTTGACGATTCTGTTTTTTGTAATTCACCGGATTCCACTCAAAAAATGTTGCGTATAAATCCTAATGTAAAAGCAATTTTTAACACCAGTACCAGGGGATGTGTACCATATACCCCGGGTTTTAAAAATAATTCTTTAGGGGGTACCGATTGGATTTGGGAGTTTGGTGATGGTACATTTTCCACCGATTTTGAACCAGTATATATTTATACCATTGTGGGCTCTTATGATGTACGACTAATTGCAATTGATACAACAACATGTAATAAAGTAGATACCTCAGCATATTTTACAATAACAGTTTATCCTATTCCCAAGGCCAATTTTATATGGTCTCCAAATCCTTCTGTTGAAAATACAAAAACATCATTTACCAATATCTCGGTGGGTGGTACACGATATTTATGGAATTTTGGAGATGGCGAAACTTCATCCGAAGTAAACCCCATTCATCAGTTTAATACAACCGACACCTTTAATGTTGTATTAATTGCTTTTAATGATGCTGATTGTGCAGATACATTTCGTGCAGATATACCCATTATAATACGGCCTTTACTGGATGTACCTAATGCATTTACACCCGGAAGATTTTCAGGCAATAGTTATAATAACGGAATAGTTAAAGTAGAGGGTTTTGGTGTTGGTAAAATGAGCTGGAAAATCTACAACCGGTGGGGTCAACTGGTATTTGCAACATCTGATATTAATATAGGCTGGGATGGCATTTTTAAGGGTGTGTTACAGCCAATGGATGTTTATACTTATACACTGGATGTAGAATTTACTGATGGTAAAAAATTAAGAAAGACGGGAGATATAACCTTATTAAGGTAAAAAATAAATATTTAATTGATTAAAGGATTATTTTGTTGAATAGATATACCATAATAAAATTTTTCAGAAAAGGTTATAAAAGGCTTATTCTATTTGCTTATTATTTTTTGTTATTTGTTTCTTCCAGGGCACAGGATTTGCATTTTTCTCAATTCTTTAATTCACCATTAACAACAAATCCTGCCAATACTGGTTTTATACCGGATGCAGATTATAGGTTAGGGGCACAGTACAGAAATCAGTGGAGTGCAGTAATGACTGTGCCTTATAAAACAACCAGTATTTTTGGAGATGCCCAGCTTTTTAGAGATAAATTAGAAAATGGGTGGTTGGGTATTGGAGGTGTTTTATTAAGTGATATTGCTGGTAGTGGAAGTTTAAAAAGTACAAAAGTATATGGGTCTTTGGCTTATCATCAAATGCTGGGTAATAGCAGTTTACTTAGTGCAGGCTTTAATGTTGGATGGGCCAATAAACGAATCGACCAAAGCAAATTAAAATTTCCTGATCAGTTTGATGGTAAATTTTTTGATAACCCGATAACTGCAGTTGGGTTAACCAATACCAATGTAGGCTATATGGATGTGCAGGCTGGAATGAATTACGCATATTTTCCTCAGGAGAACATTTACATCAATGCTGGCTATTCTATTCACCATGTAAACAGGCCAAAAGAAACTTTCTTTAATGATAATACCAATGCAGGCCGAATACCAATGAGGCATATTGGATTTATTAATGCAATTTTAAAAGTAAACGATAGAGTAATTATTAATCCTAACGCCTATTTTACTACACAGGCGCAGGCAAAAGAACTGGTGTTTGGTTTAAATGGAAATTATAATTTATCCGAATTTGGCGAAAAACAATTAGTAGCAGGATTGTATTACCGTCTTGGTGATGCAATTGCACCAATGATTGGGTTTGAACTGAATAACGTTAAGTTTACTTTTAGTTATGATGCCACAGTTTCTTCATTAAATAAATTTAATAACTATCGCGGAGCCAGCGAATTCAGTATAATCAAGAAAGGCTTTTACCCTAATCGTGGGGATAAGCAAACTATGTGTCCCAGTTTTTATTAAACATTTTTATTTTAAAAAACTGCCCCAATTTTGGGGCAGTTTTTTGTTATCTGGCTTTATTTTTAAACGGCTTCTGTCTTTTTTGTTTTCTTTAATTCTTTCCTGTTTTTTTCCAGTTCCTCTTTAGCTTTTTGTAGTTCTTTTTTAATTTCCTCGGTATTAATATTATTCAA
>JAYUTC010000426.1:0-7001 GCA_043755395.1 Ferruginibacter sp. | reverse complement strand
TGATGGTTTTAAGGGTTTGCTCCTGTATTTCAATTTGGGTTTGTAAGAGGGCTTGATCAAATTGAGTTTTCAATTGTATTTTATCATTAATCAGTTTGTTTTTTCTTTTATTAAAAAGAAAAAAGAAAAATATTATAAAGGCAACAAGACCTGTAAATATAATGGCAACCGTTATAATAATGAGTCGTATGTCTTCCGGTATTGTTTCTTTGAGCATATTATAGCAATTGACACAAATGTATAAAGAACATAGTTTAATATTTGATGAATAGATATAAACAATTTTCCTTTTTGATCGTAACGGTGATTTACAATATAATCAAAGAATAAATTATAGGGAAGTTCGCCCAGGTTAAAAAAGAACAGTCCTGTACTTAGCCAAAAGACAGGATCATAAAACAAATTTATTTCCTCTTCTCTTTTAAATAAGTCTACAAAATAAAGGCAACACAATAATATCATTTCAGAGCTACCGGTTATTAATATGCCGCCGAGTAATTTATTTCTTCCTATCTCATACATCCCATGCAGCACTACTATGTTAATTATTGCTGCAACAGGAATAATTAACAGCAGGTATTTAGTTATCTTTTTAAAAATAGCATTATGATAATGATTATAAAATATGAAACTGTAAAAAATATATTCTACTGGTATGGTAAAAATATACAACCAAGAGTTATTTACTCTATGCGAATTTCCAATCAACTCTACCACTACAATAAACATCAGGTACGGGATAAACCATTTTAAAGATTTATCCCGTATTGATGAATAGCAGAGAATGCACACAATCAGCGCTGATATTTCAAACCATATATCTAAAGGAAGTGAAAACATTAATCACAAATTTGAGGGCAAAGTTGGCCATGGTTGAATCCTCCGCTTAAAGTTTTATATACTGATTTATCAATTGAAGGGGGTGGCATAACTATATCCCAATTTGGTAGATGAGAAACGCCATAGGTAGGCACAAAAATTAAACTGCTTTGGTAAGGATAAACCTGCCCTAATTTAATTGCATTAGCTTCAATTTTTAAATGTGCAGCACAAAAAGCAGTAATGCCATTTAAATTATTTGCTTTATCAGTTACAAGTTTAGCAAGTTTTAGCATTACACATTTACTATACCATACGCTTGCCGACAATGAATCTATTTTAGCACTTTTCCTATCTCCAATAGTGGCTTCTTTTCTGAATTTACTTCCAAAAACATTCATCTTGTTTTGATGATCTGCTATATTTAAATACTTAGTAATAGCACTACATAAATCTTTTATTTTTAAATCCGGACGATCAGTATGTTGGGATGTTGCAGAAGGAGTAAGAGACGGCACTGTTGGTATAATAGCCAAACCGGAGTTTTTATTGTTTATAAAGCAAAACCGAACCCCATCACAATTTGCTCCATTGGTATTAAAAAAATTAATCAATGAGGAAAGTTCACAGCTGTCAATCCAGAACTCATGTGTTAACTTATTACCTGCTGAATTTGAAAGTGTTGGGTATGTATTTATAAATTTATCAATCATATTTCTGCCGTCAGTTTCTGTAATATAATAATCACAATTGTCTACTATATCCCCAGCTGATACTGGAATTGTGCTTACAGTATCGGTAGCCTGCGGTTGTTTTATTTCATCCTTTTTTTCTTCATTTCCAGCACAACTAAAAATGAGAATTGCGGCCATTGCCGGAAGGATTTTTTTTGTTAATAAATTTAATTTGTACATAATTATACTTTTTAAGTTAAAAAATAATCTAAACACTAAAGTCCGTAATCATTCTCATATATACAAATGCTTCTTCACCTTTATTTTACCGTTTTTTCACTTCAGGAAAAATAGTGTTTTATGGTTGAACAGAGTTTTTCAATTAAATATATTTGTATATCATATCAGTACAGAGCTCTTATCTAACACAAAACTAGTTTATGAAATTTATTAATTTTCTTATTTTCCTTTCATTCTCCGGTGTTAATTTATTAGCCCAAATGCCATTTTCCACTTACATAATGCCAACTGCACAATCAGCAGAGTTAAAAGAGTTTAAGAGAACTGGGCAGTCTATTATCGCTATAAATAAAGCTAAAATAGCATCTCTTAAAGAAAAAAATAAAGCTTTCGCTATTTCAATACAAACTGAAAGCGACGTTTCAAAAAATGCAAAAATTAATGCAGAAATTAAGGCCAATATAAAATCGATAAACTCATTAGATTCTCAGAATAAAGAGTCAATTAGAGCATTGGTGAAAGAAGAATTTGTGCAGTTAGGGAAGCCCGACTTTCTTGACCATATCAACGCTAATATAGTAAGCATACAAAATGGGAAAAAAATGTTTCCAACAATAAATGGTGAAATAATTAATTATAAACTAAGTGTATGGACAAGTTATAAAATAAAGAAATGTGATACTGTAAGAACTCCACATTATCTACCCATTTCCTTATTTACAAAAGTTTCGGGTAATTATGCTGATTCTGAAGCAGGAGCATCAGACGACGCTACCAGTTACTTTGGCGCACCCCTTACTTTAAGATTCTCACCTTCTAGGGAATTATTTAAAAATAAATTGCATGATAACAGATTGTTTGCAGGATTTAATACCGATATGCGTTTACTAACCATTGCGGATACGGTTAAAAACAAATTACAAACCACTTGGGGTGTTTATGGTTCTGCAGGGCTAACTTATATGGGCCGTGGATATGCTTATGAAGGAGAAGGGGATACAGATGCTGCCCAAAGGCACGACGGCATTTGGAGTTTTAGTGCAATGCTGTATTTTTTTAAAAGCGGTGGCGACTATAATAAAGCCATATTTGGCAATTATGAAAAAAAGACCTTGTCGGGATTGGAAATGTTGTTACGATTTAAAACCAGTAAAAAAGAAGATGCTAAGTTTAATTTTTTGCTGGGTGCCAGCAATTGTTTTACCAAAGGAGCAGCTAACTCTGGTGGCTGGCAATTCAAGCTGGGTATTGGTAATTAGTCTTACCCTTCCAACATATTATTTCCTAATTTGTTAAATCATACATAGCATACACCAGTACATCATTTTTTTCCACTGGTATTGCTCTCGGTTTGTAGGTTTTATTTGACAAATAAATTTGCATTCAATTCTTTCAGTTTTTTCACCCACACATTTCCCGTTAAAATACCCTTGCTATTGTTTTAGGGCTTTTGCATTTTTGTGCAGCATTAAAGTTCATAATTAATTAGCATTTTTAAAACCTGCATTTATGAGAAAGATAATCAGTATAGCTTCATGTTTGTGTTGTATTATTACATGTAAAGCACAGCAAACACTAACTATGTTGTTACAACAAAAGTCTATTGAAAAAACTATAGACAAAGAAGGAACAGATAGTAGTTTTGTTAAATGGCAACCACCTAAAACCTTAAAGCTATATGGTATTGGTAATTTAAATAGTGAAACGCTAAACAAAATAAATTCTTCCGGAAAAATTGCAGTATCAATTGTGCCACATTACAACATTGACAAACAACGTTTTTTTGAAGTATATCTTTCATTTAATAAAAATGCTTCCAATAGTGACAGCATTCTGGCAAGTACAATATTATTTCCGGAAGTTGGCAATCACTCTTTTTTAGCAACAGTAAGAAGAGTTTACGCAATAAAAGGGAAAAATAACCGCCTTATTAATGAGGGGCATTATTTTGCACCATTCCTTGAGTTTTCTCAAAAGAATATTAAAGTAGATACCAGTTCAAAACAAGGGAAAAATACCAGTGGTTTTTTTTCAACCCTTACTTACACTTTTGGTTATTCATATATTTTCACCAGGGAAATTGAAAAAACATCTGTAGCGTTTTCTGTAAGCCCATATATCTCTGCACTAAATATACCAGACGAAGACAATGATGATTACCGTAAAATTTTTAGCAGCCCAAAGTTACCTTCAACCTTACTTTCCTTGGGGATTAAAACTGTATTTCAAATAAAAGGGTTTCAAATTTTTGCCGATATGAGGCATTTATGGGGTTCGGAGACAAAAGTACCCAGAGATTTAAGAGGCTTTAATTCCAACATTGGAGTTACGTTTAATGCCGATATTTTTGAACTGTAACTGTATTAATAATAACGTTGGAAAAAATAATTTTTTATCATTGATTATTTTAAAACATTTTTAATTGTTGGTTACTTAGAGATAACATTTTTTTAATAGTTATCATCTCTGGCAAACCTTTTTTCACAAACCCAAATTTTTTTTATCTTCTCTTTACTTAACCTATATAATTCATAACTCTTTTTCATTTATCTTCTCATTCATTTAAGCCTTGCATTACTTTATTTACAGCAACTTGTTGTATAAATTGGTATGTTGTTTTTGCTGCTGATTTGTAATAGGGGGCAAACAATTTTAGAAGTTTTTTTTATTAAAATGATTAAAAAACTTTAAGGGTATCTCCAATTATTATCTATAGCAAAGCGACATCGTCAAAATCTTATATAAATTATCCCAGATATATTCCCGTGTATTCCTCTCCCCATTTCCCGTTATAATACCCTTGCCCCAAAACGGCTTTATCTACATATTTGTACAGCAAACAAGGGTACCCCTAAAGGGGTATTGCCCCAACTAAGGGTATCGTTTACTTTTAACTGTTATATCATGGTAAAATCGGCAGGGCTTTTAACCAAACGGGAATTGGAAGTACTGGCAGTATTAGCAAAGGGTCTTTTATATAAGGAAATAGCTGTACAACCCGGCATTTCTCCCGATACCGTTAAAAAGCATTGCAAGAACATTTACTAAAAACTAAACGTCCGTAACCGAACAGAAACCACTAATTATTTCATTACCCGGAAAGCCGCATAACACTGCACTTGGTGTTGTGCCAATTATTTTTCAAAAAAATTAACAACATGAAAAGGATTTTACTTTCATTAATGGCAGGCGTTTGTGTATACATTTGCACAGCGCAACCCACAGCCGGTCTTGTGGCTTACTGGCCTATGAACGGCAACTTTACAGATGCCGGACCCAGTGGTATTAATGGTACTAATTTTGGTGCAACAGCCACAACCAACTCTGCATCGGTGGCAAATACAGCAATGGCTTTTTCAAATCCTCTAAGTGCAGTTGCACAGTATGCCACACACCCAATTAATGCAAACTTAAACTTTGGCATCAACCAGGATTTCAGTATTGATTTTTTGGTTTATACAACAAGTCAACCACATGCAGGAGGCATTTATGATAACATGCTGAACTATGGAGGGCCGGGTGTTTTTATGTGGAATTCAAATGGTTTTCAGCAAATAAATTTCAATTTTAAAAATGGCAATATCGGCTCTACCAATGGCGCATTGTCGCTTAATGTATGGTCACATATTTGTTGTGTAAGGGCAGGTACTGCATTACGAATTTACGTAAATGGTGTTTTGAATGCAACAGGTACACCTGGTACCACAACACCTGTTTATAGTTTCCCGCCCCGCTTTGGCAGCATGTTCTTTAATGGGTTTTCGCCCCCGCAATATAATGGCCATAACGGTAAGATAGATGAATTCAGAATTTATAACCGGGCACTTACTATAGCTGAAATAGCAGGATTGGGTGGCGGACCACTTCCGGTTAAACTTACTTCATTTACCGCGGTAAATAACAATAATACCATTACTTTAAACTGGCAAACTCAATTTGAACAAAACAGCAGTCATTATTATTTGCAGCGCAGCATTGATGGATTAAATTTTACTGATGTGGCAAGAGTTGCTGCTGCTGGAAATTCTAATCTGCAGCTAACTTATACATACACTGATCTGATTCCGGTATCATTACAATCACAAAAAACCGTTTTTTACCGGCTTCAGCCTGTTGATATAGATGGGAAGTTTATTTACAGCCAGTTAATAGCAATTCACCCTGATAAAAAAACCTTACAGTTATTTATTTCTCCTAATCCTGCAAAAGATAATTTACAGGTACAAACCGGTAATAGTATTACAGGCAATGCTTCTCTTATAATAGCAGATGCAACTGGCAGACGTTTGTATAAAAAAGATATCAAACTGCTACCGGGCAGTAACCAAATTCCGGTAAATATTTCTATGCTAAGTAGTGGTACTTATATAGTGAGTTTGATAAATGGCAATGAAACCTATACAAAGCAGTTTGTAAAAGAGAAATAATATTTTAGAATTATCGTTTGATTTTTCATGCCTAAATGGGCGGCTCCTGTTAAATGGGGTCGCTCTTTTTTGTTTTAATTATGTATAATACAGGTTAGGGAGGTTGCTTTTTCTTTTTAAAAACTTTCCTATTAAAATATTTAGTCAAAATATTTACTGAAAATCAATTGATTGTGACGGTACGCTAAAAAATACTTCCCAATTTCTTTGGATAACAACATTAAAGAGCCTTACCTTCGCCGTCCAAATTTAAAACCACGGGGATGGCTGTGGTTAAACTTAAAAAATAAAAAGATGAGCAAATTACATTTCACCACCAAACATGCTAACGAGGCTACCGTTACACACAACTGGTACGTTGTGGATGGTACTAATCAAACCGTAGGGCGCATGTGTGCAAGAATTGCAGCCGTTCTTAGAGGTAAGAACAAAGCCTACTTTACCCCACACGTAGATTGTGGCGATTTTATTATTGTTACCAACTGCGAAAAAGTAAAATTGACCGGTAACAAAATGGATGAAAAATTGTATGACCACTATACCGGTTATCCCGGTGGCCGTAAAGAAGAAGTGGCAAAAGATCTTCAAAAACGCAGGCCCGAAGTACTTATTGAAAGAGCTGTAAAAGGGATGTTACCTAAAAACCGTTTAGGCCGCCAGATTTACAAAAAATTATTTGTATACCAGGGATCAGCACATCCTCACGGAGCGCAACAACCAAAAGAATTAAAATTTTAAACCCCTATCCCCTAAAGGGGGATTATTGAAATTATATTAAAATGGAAAAGCAAAAAAACGCAGTCGGCCGCAGAAAAGAAGCTGTAACACGTGTTTTCCTTAG
>JAYUTC010000425.1:0-7004 GCA_043755395.1 Ferruginibacter sp. | reverse complement strand
CTACTGGAGCTGCCCTAAATAGTCAATCCCAGTAAATCGTTTCCCCAAAATAGAATTTATAAAAAACCGCCTCATTTAATAATGAGACGGCCTCTTTTTGATTAAACCGGCATTTAAAATAATGGTTTTAATAAATAAACTGGTTAGATCTTATAAGAATTAAAGCTCATTATCTGAAGGATAAATATTATCTGCCATTTTCCATTTCCCTTTTTCTTTTACAAATGGAACAAAGCTCCAGGAACGTTCTTTTTCATCTGCACCTTTCCACAGTACAGCGCCAATTTTTAATATAGCTGTATTACCATTTATTGTTACCATGTATTTATTTTTTGCAGAGGTATACCATTTGTATGTGTAATCAATAGATTCCTGCCCTCCAGCCCAACGGTCGTAATCAAAACCTGCTGCTATTTCATCAAGAGGATCGGCTTTAAAACAACTATCCGAAAATTTAAAATGATCTCTTTCTGCTTTAATGTAAGCTTCACCAACATAAGGAACATTCTTTCGCAAATAAGCAAAATATTTTTCAGCTTCTTTCCATTGAATGTGATAAGGTGGATTATTTTCTTTTCCATTTCCTATATAAAGCTTAAACGAATCGAATTTTACTTCATTTTTTTTGTAAAATAAAAGAAAATTAAAAAACGTTTTCTTAATAGTTAATTGTTCCCCTGTAAGCTGTGCAAACCCGGAAATTGAAAACAATAATAATAAAAGGCAACTGATATATTTTTTCATTTTTAAAGGGAATAACTGTACCGTTACTCTTTTTTATCGTTATAAATTATCTTGCATAAACACCATTTGGAGATACAACACTGGCAGGCCCACCGGTAATACCAACAGGAGGTACAATAATACTTATCGCCTCACCATTAATTTTTAAAGAAACTTTGCGTGCATGAATTTCAACACCCTGCTGATAAAAAGGAGGCATAGCCGATGGCTGCCTGTCAATTAAATAAGGTTCAGTAAAATCAGTCATCTCTACCTCAAAAGTATAGCCGCCAACAACACATTTACTCACAGCTTTATCAGCAGTTATTTCAATATCAATTGTTGCATTTAAAACCGGGGCCAGTTCAAAAGGGGTATCTGCAAAAATATTAGGCCCAAAATATTTTCCTACAGTTTCGTTAGTACTTACAAAACCCATTACTGCAGGCATTCCGGCAGGATCGGGTTGCCAAAGAATCATTCCGCTGGCAGCATTACCTACCGGGGTATTTACCATGCTGCCTAAATGAACTATTAAATTAGGCATTTGCAAATCAGGGGAAGTAACAGCTACTAAATCAATACCACCTTCCCAACTCATCCATTTTGAAACGTTTGTCATAAATTAAATTTAAGTTTTATTTTTAATAATATAAATGTAACAGTTTTTGTAGGTGTTTATATACCCTGCCTTGGGTATTTTATATTTTTATGAAAAATTTTAGTAAAAGATATTTATCCGGGAAAAACGGAGTAATTATTTAAAATAATAAACTACAATAACGCTTCCCACAAAATTTCCACCGGATGTTTGGCTTTAGCACCCGTACCATCTTTAATCTGGTGGCGGCAACTGGTACCCGGCGCTGCAATAATAGTTTTGGTATCAGCATTACGCACGGCAGGAAATAAAACCAGTTCACCAATCTGCATACTTAAATTATAATGTTCTTTTTCATAACCAAAACTACCGGCCATACCGCAGCAACCGCTGGGTATTATTTCTACCGAATAGTTTTTAGGAATAGATAAAATGGATGCAGTATCACTTAATGCACTCAAGGCTTTTTGCTGGCAATGGCCATGTAACTTTATTTTTTTTGTTTCAGAAGAAAATAATGCAGTATCAATTTTACCGGCAGCAAATTCACGGGCAATAAATTCATCAATATAAAAAACGTTTCTGCTGAGGGCTTTTGCTTTAGTTAGATTTTCATCTGTAGCTAAATCAATATACTCATCTCTAAAAGTTAAAATGGCCGAAGGCTCAATACCAACCATTGGCACTTCATCAGAAACGATTGGATGAAGCAATTCGATATTTTTATTTATGATTGCCTTTGCTTTACGCACTAAACCTTTACTCAGCCAGGTACGGCTGCTTTCTAAATGCCTGGGGATATTTACTTCGTAACCTAATTTCTCTAACAACAGCACCGCTTTAATGCCAATCTCAGTATCATTGTAATTTGTAAACTCATCACAAAATAAAAAAACAGACTTGCCCCCATCCCCTAAAGGGGAGTTATTCGCAGAGACTGCATTTTTGCCCCCCCTTAGAGGATGGGGGCGTTTTTTGAACCAGCTATGCAAAGTTGTTTTATACATCGTTGGCATATTGCGTTTGCCTGCAAAGCCCGATAAGTCTTTTATAGCGCCTCCAATAAATTTATTGGTAACGACAAAATTATAAAGGCCTGGTAACAAAGCCCCTAATTTTGCAGAGGAAGTAAAGTTGGCAATTAGTTTACTTCTGAACGGCACGCCATTGGCATCGTAGTAGTGTTGCAGAAACTCTGCTTTTAACTTTGCAACATCAACATTGCTGGGGCATTCACTTTTACAACCTTTACAGCTTAAGCATAGATCCATCACTTCATAAATTTCTTTATGGTCAAAACGATTCAGCTTATCACTATTTGTTAAAAATTCACGAAGGATATTAGCTCTTGCCCTGGTAGTATCCTTTTCATTTTTTGTTGCCATAAAGGATGGGCACATGGTGCCGCCACTTAATGCAGTCTTCCTGCAATCACCACTGCCATTACATTGCTCGGCATGCTGTAATACATTTTGATTGTTGAAACGAAAATGTGTTTTAAACTCTGGTGTTTGTTGTCCGGGTATATACCGCAGCATAGTATTCATGCTGGGGGTATTTACAATTTTATTAGGGTTGAAAATATTATTTGGATCCCAGACTTTTTTTATTTCTTTTAATAACGCATAATTTTTTTCTCCAACCATTTGTTTAATAAATTCACCACGTAATCTGCCATCACCATGTTCGCCACTTAATGAGCCATCGTATTTTTTAACCAATGTTGCAATTTCTTCTGCAATGGTTCTGAATAACTGATTGCCTTCTACGGTTTTTAAATTAATGATGGGGCGTAAATGAATTTCGCCACTGCCTGCATGTGCATAATGCACCGAGTATAAATTATGTTTCTTTAGTATCTCATTAAAATCACGGATATATGCCGGCAGGTCATTTACATCTACTGCAGTATCTTCAATTACTGGTACTGCTTTTTCATCGCCAGGTAAATTACTCAACAAACCTAAACCTGCTTTGCGTAGTGTCCATATCTTTTTACTGTCAGACCCAAATAGTAAAGGAAAATGATAACCTAAGTTAACAGAACGCATGTCAGTTTCCACCTGTTTTGCAATAGCAGTAATTTCTTCCCTGGTTTCCCTGCAAAATTCAATTACCAAAATAGCACCGGGGTTGCCCTGTACAAAAAACCTGTTTTTGCTTTGTTCAATATTGCCTTTTGTACATTCTAAAATATAATGATCAATTAATTCGCTGGCACTGGGTTTATATTTTAATGCAATTAAATTAGCTCTTAAACTTTCATCAATAGAATTAAAATGTACACAAAGCAAACCCACTTCTTTTGCAGGTAATTGCACTACGTTTAATTTTATTTCGGTTATAAAAGCCAGTGTGCCTTCGCTGCCTGCAATAAGTTTACAGAAATTGAAATCTTCTCCTCCGGCAGTAAAAGGTGCGGCTTCCAATAAAATATCCACTGCATAACCGGTATTTCTTCTCTCAACAGATTTTTTCGGGAACTCTTTTTTAATTTCTTCCTGATTATCATAGTTGCTTAGTAAACTCCTTACTGTTTTATATATTGATGCTTCAAGAGTACCGCCTTCGCATTTGTTATGAAATTCATTAAGGCTTAAAGTTTTAAATTCCGCTTCGCTGCCATCACTTAATAAAGCTTTCACTTCAAGTAAATGTTCTCTTGTGCTTCTGTAAACAACAGAATTACTACCGCAGCTATTATTACCTACCATGCCACCAATCATGGCACGGTTAGCAGTAGATGTCTCAGGTCCAAAAAATAAACCATATTCGTTTAAAAAAATATTCAGTTCATCTCTTATAACTCCAGGTTGTACCCTCACCCATTTTTCTGAAGCATTTAGTTCTAAGATATTTGTAAAATATTTTGATACATCTACTACAATTCCATTACCAACAACTTGCCCGGCTAATGATGTACCCGCAGTACGTGGAATTAATGAAGTATGTTTCTGATGTGCAAATGCGATTAGTTTTTTTAAGTCTTCTGTATTTTTTGGTATAGCAACTGCTAATGGTATTTCTCTGTAAGCACTGGCATCTGTTGCATACAAGATACGCATGGTTTTGTCATGATAAAACGATCCATCCAGTTGTTTACCTAATTGCTTTAATGCTTCTTTCATCATGCATGATTTATAAAGGGGTCAAAGATAGTTTAAGAAAAAGTAAAAATATTTATGGTCTAAAACAAAGTATGTAAATCTATATTTTAAAATATATTTGTAATATGATTAGTGATCATCAAAAATATTTTGACGCAAATAAAGAAGGCTGGAACAAAAGAACTGCCATTCATAAAACTTCGGCGTTTTATGATCTTGAGGGTTTTAAAAAAGGAAGGACTTCATTAAATGCGATTGAGTTAACTGAAGTGGGAGAAGTAAAAGGAAAATCATTATTACACCTGCAGTGTCATTTTGGTATGGATACTTTAAGCTGGGCAAGGGAAGGAGCAATAGTTACCGGAGTTGATATTAGTGATGAAGCCATCCAACTTGCGACAGAAATAAATGAGGAATTAAAATTAAATGCAACATTTATTTGCGCTAATATTTACGATTTAATACACTCGTCAAATGTCCCTTCACAGAAAGGATTTGGGAAAACTGCTTTTGATATTATTTTTACATCTTACGGTACTATAGGCTGGCTGCCGGATTTAAAGCCATGGGCTAAAATAATAGCTGAAAACTTAAAGCCTGGCGGCTTTTTTTATATTGTTGATTTTCATCCAACACTTTGGATGCTGGATGATGCTATGGAAAAACTATCCTATAGTTATTTTAATGATGAAGTAATTGTAACCGAGCAACAGGGTACTTATACAGATAGAGATGCTCATATAAAATATACAGAATATGGCTGGAACCACCCTTTTTCTGAAATTTTTGAAGCACTGATAACTGAAGGTTTGCAAATTGAATTTTTACACGAATATGCTTTTTCTCCTTATAATTGCTTTGCTAATACAGAGAAGGGGGATGATGGGATGTGGAGGTTTAAGGGGATGGGTAATAAGTTTCCAATGATGTATTCAATAAAAGCCATAAAAAATCAATAAAAATTCTTTTTCGGTTTATAAAATTTTGAATAAGAAAATCAATTTAAAAAATACTGAGCAGGACTAAAAAAAGAGAAAATTCTTTTTTGATATTGAAATAAGAATGGTGAAACAGGCATAAAAATATATCTTCGCAAAAACTTTTAAGCAATGAGCCTAAAGTACAAACGTGTTCTGCTAAAACTTTCCGGCGAATCTTTAATGGGTAAAAGTAATGATGGTTACGAGCCTTTAGATATCAGTATTATTGCTCAGTATGCAAAAGAGGTAAAGGAAATTATTGCGGCAGGTGCAGAAGTGGCAATTGTAATTGGTGGAGGAAATATATATAGGGGAATGAATGAAGCTGAAACCGGTATTGAAAGGGCGCACGGAGATTATATGGGAATGTTAGCCACCGTAATAAATGGCATGGCACTTCAGGCTGGATTAGAAAAAGCTGGAGTTTATACAAGACTGCAAAGCGCCATAAAAATGGAACAAATTGCTGAGCCGTATATTCGGAGGCGGGCAATACGGCATTTAGAAAAAGGGCGGGTAGTAATTTTTGGAGCAGGCACCGGTAACCCTTACTTTACAACCGATACTGCCGGCTCTTTAAGAGCAATTGAAATTAAAGCAGAAGTTATTTTAAAAGGAACAAGGGTTGATGGTATTTATACAGCCGATCCTGAAAAAGATGCCAATGCAATAAAATACGAGACTATTTCATTTGCAGACTGTATACAAAAAAGCTTGAAGGTAATGGATATGACAGCCTTTACACTTTGTATGGAAAATAAATTACCCATTATTGTATTTGATATGAATAAACCCGGTAATCTTTTAAAAGTTGTAAAAGGTGAAAAAGTAGGAACTTTGGTCAGTTAAAAAATTCTAACCCCCTGGATATATATAAAAGTGGCTGCAATTAATTTTGCAGCCACTTTTATTATTTAGTTCTAATAGAGCTTATAATGTACTTAAGAATATTTTTATATCTGCTAATGAAGTTTTTACAGGGTTTAATAATACCTTCTGGTTATTTCCAGTTGTTACATTAACACCGGTTATTATTGATTCTTTTCCTAAAAAATAATCATTTCCCTGTTTTGAAATGGCTATAACTGTTGCCTGTTTGCCATTAGGTACTTTGCTGCTGACAAATCTTTTTTCAGGTACCTCACCATACATACCCAATACCGATCGAAAATCTTTGAAAACTAAAAATGCAGAAGTGTTAGCGTTGGTATAATTAAATGGAAGTTGTGCACTTACAGTTGAACGGGTTACATTTAAGGTATCATAAAAATAATCTACATTTATCCAGCGAAGGTGATTAGTAAGTATTCCATATATCTGATTACCTGCACCAACATAGTTATTTTGTATATCTGTACTCGGCAGCCAGTTAAACCTGATTGGGTTTGATTCATCTCCAAAAAATAATTTCATTATTGAACTAGCTCCCGCATCGGCATATTGCAGTTGAATTTTAATGTTGGGGGCAAGTTGTAATTCCTGTCCATCTTTTTTTAATCTGATAAAAATTTCACCACCACTTACCAATAAGTTTCCGTTTGATGTAGTTGGTTTGTTCATTAGCACCATATCACCTTTCTTTTTAATCAGCAA
>JAYUTC010000424.1:0-18646 GCA_043755395.1 Ferruginibacter sp. | reverse complement strand
CCGGTTTTTATTGCCAAAAATGTAAATGATACCGGTTACTCAAAAATTGTAAAAGAAGTACATATTAAATTTGTAGTGAAACAAAATAATATAACTTTTACAGGTATTGGCTTTAATATGGCCGAGAAATATTTTTTATTACAATCACAAAAACCGGTTGATATTATTTTTACCATTGATGAAAATGAATGGAACGGAACTAAAACTTTACAATTAAAAGTTATTGATATAAGACCAGCTGAATGATAAAATTTTTCAATTACATTAAATATTTTTTTTATTTAGCCATTAACTGGAACATAAAAATTGCAATCCATATTTTATCGAAAGAAATAATTGGTGAAAAGAAATATAACATTAATACAACCGGAGCTGATGAATTAAAATCTTTAGAGAAAAAAGGCATCGAAATTGACCACTCCACTATTTACATGCCTGTTAGTTATGATTTACTTGAAGAGCTTTTTTATCAAATAAAATTTTCAGGGCATACACATTTTTTAGATATTGGTTGTGGCAGGGGCAGAGCATTATGTGTGGCTGCTAATTATGGTTTTAAAAAAATAACAGGAATTGATTTTTCTAAAGAATTTTGTGCCGCGGCAGTAAAAAATCTTATTCCAACCAAAAATAAATTCCCTGATTTGCAATTCAAAATAATTAACAACGATGCTTTTTATTTTGAAATACCTGAGGACGCAAATTGTATTTTTATGTTTAACCCTTTTGATGACATTATTATGAGAGGTGTGGCTGAAAATATTATGAATAGTTTCGAATTAAACCCAAGAACTATTACTATTATTTATGTAAACCCTATGTATAAACAGGAATTATTAGAAGTTGGCTTTAAGCAAATATTTCATACTCAAAAGATGAAATACCTGGAAGCTGTTATTTTAGAGATGAATTAAAAAAAGGATTGTTTTTCAAACAACCCTTAGTAAAATATTTAATTAAATACTGTTAACCATTATCCCATCAACTCTACACTTCTGTTTATAAAATTAGTCAGGCTGTTTCCTTTTAACAATCCCTGAGAAAGCAAAGCTAAATCGGCAAGATTATGTACTAATTTTTCCTGCTTTTCTGTTGCCTCAACCGCTAATATATTTTTATATACCGGGTGATTGCCGTTTACTGTTAGTGTAACCTCGTCAGGCATGTTAGCATAAAAGGCTCCCATTCCACCTGCGCCCTGCATGGCAGCCATATCCTTCATTCGCCTCATAAACTCCGGCCTTGTAGCAATTACAGGAGGAGTATCATTACTTAACCCTTTTATTTCTACAGATACATTTAATTCGGGAATTTTAATCCCAAATAAATCTTTCAATTTAGCTTCGTCAACTTTACTCAACACACTTTCTCCACCTTCCTGTTTATCAATTAAATTATCTGTAATATCACTATCCACCCGTACAAATTGCACTTTCTCCCATTTCATTTCCATTTGCTGTATAAAACCATTGTCGATAATAGTTTCCATCTTTACCGATTTATAACCTTTTGCTAACGCCTGTTGTATATAAGCATCCTGCTGAACAGGATTTGTAGTATATAAAATTATCAGGTTACCTTCTTTATTTTTTTGTAATGTTTCGGTAGCCAAACGATACTCTTCAATAGTATAAAATTTATTATCAACTGCATCCTGAAGAATATGAAATTTATTTGCTTTATCTAAAAACTTATCATCGGTCATCATACCATATTTAACAAATAAACCCAGGCTTTCCCATTTTTCTTCAAACTGAGTTCTGTCATTCTTAAATATTTCTTCTAACTTATCAGCAACTTTTTTTGTAATGTGGCTGCTGATCCTTTTTACATTCTGATCGCCCTGTAAATAACTGCGGCTAACATTTAATGGAATATCAGGACTGTCTATAACACCATGCATGAGCATTAAAAATTCAGGGACAATTTCTTTTACCTCATCAGTTACAAAAACCTGGTTACAGTATAATTGTATTTTATCTTTTTGAATTTCGTAGCTCTGCTTTATTTTGGGGAAGTATAAAATACCTGTAAGATTAAAAGGATAATCTACATTTAAATGAATCCAGAATAATGGTGTCTCACCGTACGGATAGAGTTCTTTATAAAAATTTATATAATCTTCATCTGTTAGTTCAGAAGGCTTTTTTGTCCAGGCCGGAGATGGATTGTTGATAGATTTTTCTTCCGGTGCTGTTTCGCCTTCTTTTAATTCAGCAGGTTTTTCATTTACGTTTTTAAAATAAATTGGCACTGGCAAAAATCTACAAAATTTTTGCAGCATGGCTTCAATACGATAAGCGTCCAAAAATTCTTTACTATCCTCATTAATATGTAAAACAATATCTGTTCCTCTTTGATCTTTTTCTACCTCTTCCAATGTAAACTCCGGGCTGCCATCACACTCCCACCTTACAGCTTTTGAATCTTCTTTAAAACTTTTACTAAAAACTTCTACCTGATCACTAACCATAAAAGAAGAATAAAAACCCAGTCCAAAATGCCCGATAATATTATTTTCGTTTTGACCCTTGTATTTTTCTAAAAACTCCTCAGCCCCGCTAAAGGCCAGTTGGTTTAAATATTTGTCTATTTCTTCTGCTGTCATTCCTACCCCTCTGTCAGTAATGGTCAATGTCTTTTTTTCAGCATCTAACTTTATATCAATTCTTAATTCACCAATATCTCCTTTGGCTTCCCCAATGGATGATAGTGTTTTAAGTTTTTGGGTAGCATCTATTGCATTACTAACCAATTCCCTGATAAAAATTTCATGGTCACTATATAAAAACTTTTTAATAATAGGGAAGATATTTTCTGTTTGCACTCTTATATTACCTTTTTGCATATAATGTTTATTATTATTTACTCCTGTTTGTCAAACAAAATGCCAGTTTTTAATTGCTGACAGGATGGCAAATTGTTAATAAATTCTTTACCCCATAATGAAGGCTAAGTTAATTAATGAAAGTATTTTTGGCGGTTGACTATTGCTAACAAACTAAATCTTTGTATGAGAAAATTAATTATATCCAAATATTTATTACCCATTATTTTTTTAGGATTTTTAGGAATAAGCAGCCAGGCACAAATTGCCGGGTGGGATTTTACAGGCCAAAATACAGGCCCGGCTACAGTTGCTGCAACTACTTTTGATGCAAATCTTGTGGTTACCGCAGGTGCTAATAATATAACAAGAGGTGCCGGTGCGCCTGGAAGCACAGCAAATAATTCATTTAGAACAACTGGTTTTCAAAATAATGGAATAGCACTTACAAATACCGATTATTTTCAAATTACGCTAACTGCACAGGTTGGTTTTATCTTATCCCTTTCCACGATTAATGCTTTTATGGCTGGTACAGCAACTTATGCAGCATCTCCGGGTGTTACAACTCAGTTTGCTTATAGTTTAGATGGTACCAATTTTACATTAATTGGTTCTCCTGCTATAACAATAGGCACTCCAGCCACTTTACCTTTAATAAACCTGTCGGGAGTTACTTCATTACAAAATTTAGCTGCCGGTACAACAGTAACACTTCGCTTTTATGCAAGTGGCCAAACAACTACTGGGGGATGGGGCTTCATTTCGTCAGCACCAGGAGTAAATGGTTTAGCAGTTGGGGGAAGCTTAACTTCAGCAAATCCAACACCAACAACAACATCAATTTCACCCTCTTCAGCAAATGCAGGTGGGGTTGGTTTTCCACTAACAGTTAATGGTACAAATTTTATTAATGGATCATCTACCGTTACCTGGAATAATTCAAACAGGACTACTGCTTTTGTTAGTGCTACGGAATTAACGGCAACAATACCCGCACTGGATATATTAACTGCAGGCACGGCTATTGTTGGAGTTACAACAGTTGGAGCCCCTGCATCATCAAATACACAAACATTTACAATTAATTCTACAGGAGGATCAACCTTAAGCCTTACCGCAGCCTTAGCAGATTTTGGAAATGTTTGTATCAATTCCACTTCAAGCGCAAACTCATTTACTTTAGATGGAAATAATTTAACTGGAACTGCTATTAATATTGCCACCCTGCCAGGATTTACTTTTTCTTCCACGCTGACAGGAATTTATACTCCTACTTTAAGCTTTACTTACACAGGGAACAATTTTACAGGAAAAATAATTTATGTAAAATTCTCCCCAACAATTGTTCAATCTTATAATGGGTCAATTGTGCTAAGTGGAGGAGGAATTGTTAGCTATCCAGTTACAGTTACAGGAACAGGTGTAAATACTTTGCCATCTGTTACTACAGGAACCAGTTCTACTGTTACTGCAACATCAGCAACTGTAGCCGGAACGATTATTTCTATTGGTTGTGGAAGCCTTGTTACTTATGGATTTGAATATAGTTCAAGTTCTGGTTTTCCCGAAGGAACAGGAATTCAATTACCAGCTTCTAATTTAAGTGGTGGTAATTTTAGTGTTACTATTAACGGCCTTGCTCCAAATACAAGATATTATTATAAAGCCTATGCAGTTAATACCATAGATACTACATATGGGACACAACAGGCATTTACTAATTTACCACTTCCAATACCAATGGCTTTACAGCCAGGTTTAAGCTACTCAGAAAATTTTGCAGACATAGCAAATTGGAGTAATTTTTTTATTACTGGTATTGGTGCAAATCATTTTGCAGGACTTAGTGCTGCAACGGGCCCTGGAATAATACCTAATGGCACAACTTTAACAGCTTCAACTTTATCATTTCAATCCGGCACCCCCGGAACCTCGGGTGGAGTACAAAAAGGATCTGATCAAATAGCACCTATTCCTGTCACCCAGTCAATAATTTTATTGTCAACAGGATCTACTGATAATACCAGTGCCTCGGCTATTGACTTTTATATGGATTTTACAGGGGTTGATGCCGGTACTTTAAGTTTCGATTATCAAACCTTTAGCAATGCATTATCTACAGGTGCAAATGACCGTGCCGGCTCCTTAAGAATTTATACAAGTACCGATGGTATTGTTTTTACAGAACTAATTTTAGCAAGTGTTTTAAATTTTATTAATAATACTCCGGTAAGTGGCTCTAAAACTAATATAACATTACCAACTTCTTTTAATAAAAGTGCCACAGCCCGGATAAGATTTTACTATTATAACGGTACCGGAGGAACGAATGGATCGAGGCCCAAGATGAGCATTGACAATATTACCGTTACTGCTGCAGCTACTGTACCCTGCATTAAGCCAGGTACACCAGCTACATCTTTAACATTTGGGAGTATTACTGATGTTTCAATACAAGCAAACTTTGTTGCTACAAGTCCTGTTGCAGATGAATATTTGGTAATCATGAGCAACAATAACAGCCTTACAGGAAACCCAGTTGACGGACAAACTTATATCCTTGGTGATAATGTAGGTGATGGCACTGTTGTTGCTAAAGGAAATACTACCAGCTTTACAGCCACAGGGCTATCACCCCTTACAAAATATTATTTCTTTATTTTTCCATTAAACAGCGTTTGTGTTGGAGGTCCCTTATATTATACAACTATAATACTTAATGGTACTGCAACAACAATTGCTGGACTACCTGCGTGTATAGCTCCAATTTCACAACCTACAAATTTAATATTGAGCAGCCAAGGAGTTAATTTAATTCAAGGTTCATTTACAGGAACAAATACAAATGAATATCTTGTTTTAAGAAGTTCTTCAGCAACTATTAATACGAACCCGGCAAATTCACAAATATATAATTCAGGGGATATTTTAGGCAATGCCGTTGTTGTTCAAAGAAGTGCTGCAACTTCTTTTACGGCAACTGGTTTACAACCTGGAACACAGTATTATTTTTTCATTTTTAGTTTAAATTCCCAGGCTTGTATAAATGGCCCGATCTATAATATTGCGATACCATTAAATGGAATATCAACAACACAGCCCTTGCCTCCATGTACTGCACCATCTGGCCAGCCGGTAAGCTTATTATTAACTGCATCTAACAATATGATATCAGGTACATTTGTTGCTATAAACGGAGCTGATAATTACCTGGTTATAAGAAGTATTTCTCCGGTATTATCAGCAGTACCGGTTAATAATACTGATTACACTATTGGAACAAATATAGGAGGAGGTATTGTGGTTTCCAACAGCAGAAATACAAGTTTTCAAACTAACAATCTTACAGCCAATACCACTTATTATTTCTATGTTTTTGCATCAAATAAAAATTGTTCGGGAGGAACCAAATATGCAACTGAGGTTCCCTTAACTGAAAATATTGTAACTGCTAATATTATTACAAATAATTTTTATTTTGGAACCTTACACTCCCACTCGGATTATTCTGATGGCAATAAAGATCATCCCGGCTATACTCCAACTGATGATTACAATTTTGCAATGACAGCCCAATGCATGGATTATTTGGGAATATCGGAACATAATCATTACTCTGGCGGAGATCCGGGTAATTTATTAGCAACTTATCATTTAGGTACATCACAGGCAAATACATTTACTGCTGCTCATCCAAATTTTTTAGCTCTTTTTGGGATGGAATGGGGAGTAATTAGTGGTGGCGGGCATGTTGTAATTTATGGAGATGGTATGGATAATTTATGGGGATGGGAAAGTGGAAGTGGCACCTGGGGATCATCAAACAATTACGATGTTTATGTTGCCAAAAGTGTTTACACAGGAAATACAGGTTTATTTAAATTTGTAAATAATAATATTGCAAGCAATACCTTCTCATCACTGGCACATCCAAATTTAACCGACTTTAATAACATAGCTGGCAAAGCTTATGATGCAGCTGCTGATAGTGCAATTACTGCAACGGCTGTAGAAAGCGGCCCATCAACTTCTACAAATATTACCTACTCTAATTCGGGATCTCCCATGTATTACTTGTGGTATTATCAAACTTTGCTGGCAAAAGGCTATCACTTAGGACCAACAATTGACCATGATAATCACTATACAACATTTGGCAAAACAACTTATTCCAGAACGGCAATTGTTGCTCCCTCATTAACAAAAACAGCACTAATGAGTGCAATGAGGAATATGAATTTTTATGCAACACAGGATTGTGATAGTAAAGTTGAATTTACAGTAAATACTAAAATTATGGGTTCCACTATAATTGACCGGTTTGGCCCAAACATTTCTGTAGTATTGAGTGACGCTACCACTCAAACTTCAACTGCAGTAATCAGGTTAATGTTTGGAGTTCCGGGAAGTGGAATACTGGCAGTAAAAATTGATTCTGCTATTGGCAATGCATTGAATTTTACCGATAATAATTTAGCAAACCTTACTACAGGATATTATTACATAGATATTATAAATGGCAATAGCAGAATTGTAACTTCACCAATTTGGTATACCAGATATGATGCAGCTTTTTCTACTGAAAAGTTCAGTTCTTTTACTGTACAAAAAATAGATAAAGTTGCAAAACTTAGCTGGAGTACAGAAAAGGAAACTAATTCTTCCAATTTTATAATTGAAAGATCGATTGATGGAAGAACATGGAATACCATATCAACTGTTACTGCAGCTGGAAACAGCAGTAACCATATTGACTACAGTGTTGTTGATAATTCACCAATCACCGGCCTAAATTATTACCGGATAAAACTGGTTGAAACTGCAGGCAAATATTATTATTCTTACATAAGAAGTGCATTATTTTATGCTTCAATTGCCAGTGCATCCGTGACACCCAATCCTACAAATGATTTTATAAATCTTTATCTTGTTAAAACCGGTAATCAAAAAGCTACCATTCAATTAATGAATACGGAAGGAAAAATGATTTATAATATAATATCTGCACAATCAACCCTGCAAATAAATACAAAGGGTATCAGCAAAGGATTATATTTTGTAAAAGTGATTGATGCGAATAAAGTAACTATTATAAAAGTGGTGCTTCAATAAATTAAATTTTAAATTTTAAATAAAAGCCCTTTAAAAAAATAAAAGGGCTTTTATTTTCATCTTGATTTGCAAATTTATTTACATATAATTTTGTTTTTTTATAAATAATCATTATTTTGCGTTCAGATTATTTTAAGTACCCAGCCATATATCCCCCGAAAATTTAAAATAGCCCCCTTCTTAGTTTTTTTTTCTATTCTTAAGATAGATCATTCAAAATAATGATTCACTTACATTTAAAGTTGATTTATGAAACCTTGTTCTGTATTTAAACAAATTTTTGTAATTGCAATGTTTTTCATTTGCACAACTGCAAATTCTCAAACATTCAATGCAGGATTTTCTGCATCCACCATTGCCAGCGGTTGGAGCCAACCGGTAGGTGCTGCTTTTAACAAAACAGGTACCAAATTATTTGTTTGGGAAAAAGGAGGTAAAGTTTATGTTTGTAATTGGAACAATGCCACACAATTATATAATAAACAAAGTACTGCGGTATTAGATATTTCGGAGGAAGTGGGAAACTGGAGAGACCATGGCATGTTAGGATTTGCACTTGACCCAAACTATGACATCAACGGCTATATCTATTTATTATATGTTGTTGACAGGCACCACTTAATTAACTATGGAACCGCCAGTTACAATGCTGCAACCAACGATTATTTTAAGGCTACTATTGGTCGTATTACAAGATATAAACTAATTACAAATAGTGGCAATCTTTTAGCAGATTTAACTACAAGAACTATATTACTTGGTGAAAGCAAAAGTACAGGTTTCCCAATTCTGCATGAATCGCATGGCATAGGTTCGCTTGTGTTTGCATCAGACGGCACATTACTTGCAGGCTGTGGAGATGCCTCAAGTTATAATACAACTGATGGCGGCAATCTTGCAGAAACTTATCAGGTTCAGTCGATAGCTGATGGAAATATAAGTGCTAATGAAAATGTTGGTGCATTTAAAGCACAAATGATTAATTCATTAGCAGGTAAATTAATACGGATTGACCCTGCTACAGGCAATGGAGTTAGCAGCAATCCATTTTATGAAACATCTAACCCACGTAGTGCAAAAAGCAGAATGTGGACAATGGGATTACGAAATCCTTTTCGCTTTTGTGCACGACCCGGTACCGGAAGTACTAATCCTGCCACTGGTGATATTGGCGAATTGTATATTGGCGATGTAGGATGGGGTACTTTTGAGGAACTGAATATAATAAAAGCCCCGGCAAGCAATTGTGGTTGGCCAATTTTCGAAGGTCTCAAATACCTGAACAGTTATGCAACTAAAATAACGGATAATAAAGATGAACCGAATCCTTTATTTGGCATTGGTGGTTGCAGCCAACAATATTTTACTTTTCAAAATTTGATTAAGCAGGCCACAGCGGATAATATCAATAATGTTTATAATCCCTGTAATTTGAGTTCCATCATAACCAGTGGCAATAACCGCAGACATTTTCACAGAGTACCCGCATTAGATTGGAAACACGGTGTGGATAGTGCCAGGGTTAAAATATTTAATGGCAATACTTTAGAAGTGGCTCAGATTGGTTCAGCTATATCAGGAGTTACAGGAACTCCATTTAGAGGAAATGCTGCTGCTGGTACTTGTTGGTATACTGGTACAATGTTTCCTTTGGAATACCGGAACACCTGTTTTCAGGCCGATTACGGTGGAAACTGGATAAAAAGTATTACTATACAAAATACTGATCAGGTTCAAAAAGTAACACAGTTTGGCAGTGGGTTTGCGGCTATAGTTTGCATAACAGAAAATCCTCTGGATGGAAGTATGGTAATTGTAGATCTTGGAAATAATACTGTTAAAAAAATTGTATATGGAGGAAATCAACCCCCTGTTTCAGTATTGAGCAGCAATCAAAATTATGGACCTTCCGCTTTACTAGTCAACTTTACGGGTAGTAATAGCTATGATCCCGGAGGAGGCCCAATTACTTATGCATGGAATTTTGGAGACCCCACCAGTGGTAATAATACCAGTATTGCAATTAACCCTTCACATACTTTTACAACACTTAATAGTAATCCAAAAAAATATATTATTAAACTAACAGTAACAGATAACCAAAGTGCCAGTACCATTGATAGTATGATAATTTCTGTAAACAATACCCCACCAATTGTAAATATAACAAGTCCAGTAAAAAATTCATTTTATTCACTGGGAGCAGATACTATCTATTCCTTAAACGCTACAGTTACTGATGCAGAACATGGCCCTGGCCAATTAACCTATAAGTGGCAAACATTTTTAAGGCATAATAATCACCAACATGCAGAACCTGTTGATACCAACAAAATTACTGCTGAATTAATTAGCCGTATAGGATGCAATGGTGATAATTATTATTGGCAGGTAAATCTTACCGTAACAGATGCTGCTGGCCTAAGTACTGTTGATTCTTCAAAGATTTTCCCTGACTGCAACGGCGGACCTTTGCCAATTGTACTAAGTTCGTTTACAATAATTCAACAGAGTAATACCAATATTTTAAATTGGATAACTGAATCTGAAATAAATATGAAATGGTTTGATGTAGAAAGAAGTTATGATGGTGTAAATTTTTACAGGATTGGTACGCTACTGGCAAAGCGGCCTCAGGGACTTGGAAGTTACGAATGGAAAGATGACAACCACAGCTTAGGATACAATTATTACCGGCTGAAAATGATTGATATTGGAGGTAATTTTAAATACTCGTTTATAGTAAGAGTATTTACGGGTAAATGGGACAGCAATGAAATATTAGTGACGCCCAATCCGGTAATGAACAATTCTGTAATTATTGGTTCGAATTTTATAAAGTCAGAAAAAATACAAATACAAATTATTGATATAAAAGGTAGAATAGTTATTACTCAAAATGAAGTAACAAGGCCGGGGTACAATAGTTTTAAAATTGAAAACCTTCAAAGACTTTCAACAGGAATTTACTTTGCTGAAATAATTTTTGAAGGAGGTAAAAAAATAACAAGGCTTATTAAATCCAGATAAAAAATTAAATTTATTTTTCAATAAATCCTTTTACTATTAAAAAGGATTTATTGACTTACAATCACCACGTCATCTGCTTTTAGCAATTCCATATTTTTAAACCTAAGAAAAATATTACCCGTTGTAACCACATCTTTTTGGCAATAGGTTGCAATTCTTTGCAGATTTTTTTCTTTCCAATAAACTTCTGCTACCATGCTTCCATCAATATCATCTTTTGGTGATGGAACGCCCAATGATGCTGCCAATAATTTTAATGAGGTATAATTTTTATAATCCCCAAAACGCCAGTATTGAAAGGTATCCACTATATTAGTATCCCATGGTTTCATATTTTGAAAATCGAGATAAACAGGAATGTTTAAGCCATTTATCAAAAGCCTTCTGCAAATAAAGGGTATATCAAATTCCTTAATATTATGACCCGCAAAACACCATTTGTTGTTTTTTGCTTCCATTTGATTTAAGGTAGTTATAAATTCCTGCAGCAGTTTTTTTTCATCATCCCCAAAAAAAGATTTTAAACGCAACTGTAAAGAAGGGCCTTGTTTTGTGAAAAAACCAATACTTATACAAACAATTTTTGCAAATTCTGCCATTATACCTGCCCGCTGTGGATAATACTCGGCAGCAGTTGTAAAATCTGGCAATGATCGTTGTGTCTTTTCTTCCCAAAGTTGTTTCCAGTCGTCATTCAATAAATCAAAAGATGGATATTGTGGTACAGTTTCAATATCAATCAATAATAAATTTTCCAGTATAATGTTTTGCATAGCGAATGATTATGACCTGTAAAGTACAAAGTCATTTTTAATAAACAAAAAGATTGTATTTATTTAAGTAAATTTTCTTATTAAAAACATTCTATTTTGCACCGGGCAAACAATGTTGTTTTAAATAAGTAGTGTACAGCGTGGTTAAATGTTGCCATGTTCCTTCACCTTCGGATATACTATGTGTTCGATTTGGATATGCCATAAATTGAAACTGTTTGTTATACTTTATTAACTCGTTTAATAAAACTTCAGCATTGGCATAATGTACATTATCATCACCTGTGCCATGTATATACAATAAATTGCCTTTTAATCCCTGTACATGTGCAATAGGGGAACCGTTTACAAAATCTTCGCGATTTTCCTGCGGTAAGCCCATGTAACGTTCCTGGTAAATATTATCGTAAAATAACTGGTTACCAACAGCTGCAATTGCTATTCCAGTTTTAAATATATCTGGATACTGAAACATTAAATTAAGGGTGGATGAACCTCCCCCACTCCATCCCCAAACAGCTACCCGGTCTTTATCAAAATAGACATAGTCCTGCAATAATTTTTTCATCCCCATGGCAAGGTCTCTTATATTTAATGACCCTATTTTTCTATAAATAGATTTACGCCATTTTGCACTTTTAAGCATTGGCGTACCACGGTTGTCAATAGAAATCTGAATGTATCCATCAGACCTCATGTCGCCATCATATAAAAAATTAGAATGGTTACCATAACTGTTTTGTACTGTTGCGCCTGCCGGTTCTCCATATACATACATTACAACCGGATATTTTTTTTGAGGGTTAAAATCTTTTGGCTTGTTAATCCAGGCATCTAATGTTACATTATCTTCTGTTGTTATCTGGAGATATTCTACATCATTACTATTATCTGTTTGTATTATTGATGCAATATTTTTAAAAGCGTTAACCGGCTTATTATCGGGCAACGAAATCCATTCTTTTACAGGTGGAGTATTGTAATTAGAAAAAGAATGTGTAGCAATTTTTCCATTTGGTGAAATGTTGTAATCATGTGAACCAATTAAATTTTCAGCGCTTACTAACTCAGTTTCTTCTTTTGGTTTTTTCAATTTATCTAAAATTGATGATTTATTTTCTATTCTAACCCTGTATAAATAGAGTTGAGTAGCCGAAACAGGCGAAGCAGTAAAATAGATATAATTATTGGTTTCGTCAATACATTTTATTTCACCAATATCATAATTACCCTTGGTTAATAATGTTTCTGTTTTACCATCCCTGCTAATTTTATAAATATGACGCCATCCATCTTTTTCACTTGTCCATATAAAATCCTGTCCTTTATTTATCCAATTCCAACCACCAGGGTCACTTGAATTAAGATCAACCCACGCATCATCATTTTCAGCCCAAAAAGTATGAACACTTCCATCCGAAGTATTACAATACATTAATTTACTTTCCTGCTGTTTTCTATCCAGTTGTTGTACAATTAATTCATTAGAACCACTCCACTCCATACGGGGTAAATAATGTTGTTGTGGGTTTCCGTCAATTGCCATCCAACGTATTATACCAGAGGAAATATCAGTAACACCAATACGAACAGGCGAAGGTGCTTCCCCAACTTTAGGATACTCCACAGGTATTATTTTTGAATAATTACTGTCGGTAGTATTAAGCATATAATAATCTCTGATTTTGGTTGCATCTACCTGCCAAAAAGCAATTTTACTTCCATCGGGGCTCCATCGGAATCCATCCCTGCAGCCAAATTCTTCTTCATATACCCAGTCAAAAGTGCCGTTAATTAATTTTCTTGTACCATCATTTGTCAATTTTTTTATTATATTGGTAGAAACATCCTCTACAAATAAATTGTGTTCGCTTACATAAGCACATTTTTTTCCATTGGAAGAAAATTTTGCAAACATTAATGATTGTGAAGGGCGCCCATTACCTAATTGTGTTAACTTATTTGTTGCAATATCTAAAACCCAGTAATCGCCTTTAGTATTTAAGCGCCAAACTTTAGCAGTATTGGTAAACAGCAGTAGTTTTGTATTGTCGTTACTAAATGTATAGGACTGTGGCAACAAAGTTTTTCCATTTAATGGAGTTAATTGTTCTTTTTTTATAAGAATTGTTTCTATTTCAGTTTTTGGGTCTACTTTAATAATGTTTCCATCTTTAATTTTGGTATAAGCATTTCCATCTGTGGTCCAGTTAATACCACCTCCCTGAGCTACAATTAGCTGAATAGAAAAGAAAAATAAAATACTGAGTGCAATAATCCTGAATTTCATAATTAATAGTTTAAGTATTAAAATTAAGCAATTACATTCAGTGATAAATACCTTTAGATAAAAGGGGTTATTTTTGAAAAATGGAAGAGGTTGTATTTTATTATTAAAGTACAGGCGGATATTTTCATTTATGGAAAAAGAAAAATTAAGGTTGGATAAATATTTATGGTCGATTCGTCTTTTTAAAACGAGGAGTCAGGCGGGAGATGCATGCGATAAAGGTAAAGTAAAATTCAATGGTGATAATGTAAAGGCTGCAAAGCCAGTAACAGAAAATGATGAATATGAAGTAAAAACAGAGGCTAAACGATGGGTTATTAAAGTTACCGGTCTTTTAGACCACAGGGTACAATACAGCGAAGCAATAAAATTTTACACAGATATTACGCCGGCTGAGGAATTAGACCGTATTAAATTTCAGGCAGCAGTTTTTAATACCGGAAAAAGATTAAGCAAACAAGGCAGGCCTACTAAAAAAGATAAAAGAGATTTGGATGGGTTTATGGGGGAAGAGTAATACATTTATGAAAAATAAAATGATATGAAACTTTTTTTTATTGTTCCATTATCTTTTCTAATTGATTAATTTATAATACCGCTAAAGTAAATACTTTGCCAAATTAAACCCTTTAAAAAATAGCAATAACAGTTGAATGAAAATAGATATTATCTCGGTTGTTCCAGATTTATTACAAAGCCCTTTTGCCCATTCAATTTTAAAAAGAGCAAAGGATAAGGGTCTACTTGAAGTTAATGTTATAAACCTTAGGAATTACACCACATACGCAAGAGCACAGGTGGATGATTATGCATTTGGAGGCGGTGCCGGCATGGTGATGATGATTGAGCCATTAGTAAATGCGATTGAAAGTTTACAAAAAGAAACTATTTATGATGAAGTAATTTTTTTAACCCCCGATGGTGAAACTTTCAATCAAAAAATTGCAAACAGTTTTTCTTTAAAAAATAATTTGCTACTTATTTGTGGCCATTACAAAGGAATTGACCAAAGATTTCGGGATCATTTTGTAACCAGAGAGATTTCTATTGGTGATTATGTGTTAAGTGGCGGAGAAATTGCAGCTGCAGTTTTGGTAGATGCTATTGGCAGATTATTACCTGGCGTACTAAATGATGAAACCAGTGCATTAACAGATTCCTTTCAGGATAATTTACTTGCACCACCTGTTTATACAAGACCCGAAGAATTTAGAGGATGGAAAGTACCCGAGATTTTATTAAGCGGCAATCATAAGTTGATTGAAGAATGGAGAGCGGAACAGAGTTTACAACGAACAAAAGAAAGAAGGCCTGATTTATTGGATTAATTAATTGCGGCGCCTAAGGCGCCGCAATTAAAATTGTTACTCTTTCTTTAACCCAATTACCTGCAAAGTTTTCTCCCTAATCATATCATTTAATTTAATTAAATCATCATCCATTAATTTTTTTAAGGCATTCAGCTGCACATCCGCCTGAGCAGACAATTCCGAATATGCATCTTTAACCTGTTTTGCAGGTGTTGCATTTCCGCTACTTGCAAAATTGTACAAACCACTAATTTTATCATCTAAACGAATAGGGAAATTTAAAACATCCTGCCCGCTTTTTGCCTTTGTTTGGTGCAATGCCTCTTCAATAACTGTCATTTGTTTATTGATAGTATCAGCTTGTTGTTTTATTGCAGCTGGCAGTTGCTTTCCCTGCTTTTCTGTAAAATCTCCAATTTGTTTTCTCACATCACGAATATTTTTTATTGCTTTTTGAATATCATTGAATTTATCTCTAACTGTAATTAAAAAATTAAACTGATCTTCATAATCTGATTGTGATAATTTATAAACAGGGTTAGCTTTTATTAAAAAATTTCCTTCGGCAGAATCTTTATCAACTTTTAATTTATAAAAATAGTTGCCAGGTGCGGCTTTTGGCCCTGGTACATTGCCATGCCATAGAATTAAACCATCAATTTTATCTGCAGGTGGATACTGCATATCCCATACAAACTGATTCATGCCTTTGCTTATTTCAATTTTGTCTTCTTTATCTTTTTTATCGGTTGTAAATAATTTTATAGACTTTTTATTTTTATCTAATAATTCAATACTTACTTTAGAAGAGTCAGTTACATTTTTAATAAAAAAATTAATTACAGAACCATTCGGAGGATTCATACCTGCATTTTTTACATTCAGGTTTTGATAACCATCAAAACGGTAAGCCTCATTAACATTAAATACAAAGATATTTTTATCAATAATATTATTTGCTCTTTGTTGCACCACACTTAAATCATCAAGCACCCAAAAAGCACGGCCCTGTGTAGCAACAATTAAATCATTTTCTTTTATAGTTAAATCGGTAATAGGTACAACAGGAAGATTTAATTGAAATGGTTTCCAGTTAGCACCATCATCATAACTGATATACATTCCATATTCTGTTCCGGCATACAATAAACCTTTTACTTTTTTATCGGCTCTCATACATCTTGTAAAATGATTGGCAGCAATACCAATTGTAATCTTCATCCATGTTTTTCCATAGTCCTCTGTTTTAAAAATGTATGGTGTAAAGTCATCGCTCTTATACTTTGTACCAACAAAATAAGCTTTGCCTTTTACAAATGGATCTGTCTCTACACAATTCCACATCATCCATTGCCCGGCAGCAGGCGGTGTCACATTTTCCCAATTCTGACCACCATCTTTGCTTACATTAATCAACCCATCATCGCTGCCAGTCCATAATAAATCTTTTTCTAAAGCAGATTCTGCAGCAGTAAAAATGGTGCAATATACTTCTACACCGGTATTATCTTTTGTAATAGAACCGCCGCTGCTACGCTGTTTTGATTTATCATTTGTAGTTAAATCTCCTCCCAAAGCTGTCCAGCTTGAGCCTTCATTTTCTGTTGCAAATAACATATTGCCACCTGCATATAGTTTTTTTGGATTATGGGGACTAAAGAAAATAGGAAAATTCCATTGGAAACGGTATTTACTTACATCTGCACCACCCCCTAATGGATCATCAGGCCAAACACTAACAGCACGGTTCTCTCCTGTCTTATGATCTAACCTTGATAAGTAACCGCTGTAATTGCCGCCATATACAATATCAGGATTTAATGGATCAGCAACAACATATCCGCTTTCGGCACCAGCGGTTGTCTGCCAGTCTTCCTGAGTAATTTGTCCACCAGAACTTCTTGATAATATTCTTACAGTACTGTTATCCTGCTGTGCACCAAGGATTCTGTAAGGAAAATGGTTATCGGTACTTACCCTGTAAAACTGAGCCGTAGGTTGATTTTCATATGTACTAAAATTTTCTCCACCATCAAAGGTTATTTGTGCGCCACCATCATCTGCTATAATCATCCTGTTTCCATCTTCTGGGTCTATCCATAAATCATGATGATCCCCATGTGGTGTATTTATATTTCTAAAATTTTTGCCACCATCAACACTTTTTAAAAAATTTACATTTAGTACATAAACATTATTTTCATTTTTAGGATCAACAAATATTTTACTGTAATACCATGCTCTTTGCCTGATATTATTATCACTGCTTTGCAATGTCCAGGTTTCACCGGCATCAGCACTTACAAATAATCCTCCATCTTTATTTTCTATGATGGCATAAATTTTATCAGTGTTGGATGGGGCCACTGTAATGCCTGTAATACCCCACAAACCTTTTGGTAATCCCTTATTTGCCGAAATATTTTTCCAGGATTCACCACCATCTGTGCTTTTCCAAATGCCACCCCCTTCGCCACCGCTTTCCAGGCTATATGGTGTACGTTTAATGCGCCAGGTACCTGCATAAAGTACGCTTGGGTTACCCGACTCCATAATTAAATCGCTGCAACCAGTTTGGTTATTAATATACAAAACTTTTTTCCAGGTTTTACCACCGTCTATCGTTTTAAAAATTCCTCTTTCTTCATTGGGGCCAAATAGATGACCGATGGCTGCCACCCAAACTATATCAGGATTTTTTGGGTGAATTACAATACGAATAATATGTCTTGTATCTTTTAAACCTAAATTTTTCCAGCTTCTGCCACCATCATCTGTACGCCATATACCAAAACCTTCACCAACGTTTCCTCTTAATGTACTTTCACCTTCGCCAACATATAAAATAGTATTATCGCTGGGTGCAACTGCTACACATCCAATGCTGCCGCCAAAATATTTATCGCTTATATTTTTCCAGTTGCTGCCGCCATCTATAGTTTTCCATACACCTCCACCGGTATTTCCAAAGTAAAAAGTATTTTTGTTTTTAATATCCCCTGTTACAGCACCGCTTCTTCCGCCACGGTATGGTCCAATACTGCGGTATTTAGTTTTACTCAACAAAATGCTGTCCTCAGTATTTATAGCAATGTTTAGTTTTTTTTGTGCAAAAGAAAAAAGAGTAATTGAAAAGGTTAATGAAAAAAAGAGTAGTTTTTGCATTGCAGATAATTTAGTGATGAAAGATACAAAATGAAATTATAAAAGAGGCCGTCTCATTATTAAATGAGGCGGTTTTTTATAAATTCTATTTTGGGGAAACGATTTACTGGGATTGACTATTTAGGGCAGCTCCAGT
>JAYUTC010000423.1:0-2831 GCA_043755395.1 Ferruginibacter sp. | reverse complement strand
GGTGGAATCTGGTTTATTGAGATTTATTATCGTAGCTTTTTTTATTGTATCTGTTTTTTCAGCTGGCTTTATTTCTAAACTGTCTATTCTTTTATTTTCCGAAAATACTATACCTGCGCTATCAGATTTAATTATATTAGCTGTTACTTTTCTTTTTAAAGTATCAATTTTTATTACTTGCTTTTTTTGAAGGGTATCATATTTTCTTAAGCCGGAAAATAAAGTATCAGCAGCAATATAAGTACTGTCATTATCCCTGTAAAGGATCATCACGGGTTTATTATATGCTAAAAAAGAGTTTTCTTTTGTATTTAAATAAATTTCATTGCCCAATACAGTTACTTTATTAACACTGTCAACCAGTTTGCCATTACCATGAATTTGTACCAACCCAGTTACTTTATCAAAAGCCATTTGATTCCCCGAAATAAAATGTGTACTGTCACGGAAAGTGGTGTACTTATCAAAAATAGCCTCGCCGGTACTCAGATTGTAAGTGCCGCTTTTTGTATTAGTAATGCTACCGTCTTTACTAACAATATGTGTGGGGGATATAAAAGTAGCAATGTTGGTGGTTAAATTGTACAATAAGCTATCTGCTTGAATAGTGTTGCCAGGATCTTTAAAATAAACCTCTTTTTTAAAAAATACATCTTTGGTATCTGAATGATAAACACCTTCTTTGCTTGTTAAAACTGTTTTGCCATTTAAAACTTTACCGCCATTTTTATAGGTTGCTATACCAGTTCTTAAATTATATTCCAGTTCATCAGTTAATAAAACCCCTTTTTTATCTGTAAGCTTTACCGCTTTATTCAGGTATGCAATTCTTTCGCCGCCTATATATTTAAGGTATTGAGCATAGGTATGTATGCTGTCATTATCATTAATATGTACGTTACCAAAAGCTTCTACTACATTTGTTTTTCTGTTTATTACCACACTGTCGCAATAAGTAGTAGTAAGGCCTTCTTTAATTATTACATTGCCGGCAGCAGTTTCAATTATTGTTGCCGAGTCAATTGTTTTTTCACGTAGGCTTTTTGCCTGTACAATACGGATCAGTCTTATTGTATCGGAAGGTTGTGGTACTATTCCTGTTTGCTGGGCATTAGAATTTTTACTGATAACAAATAGCAGGACAAGTATAAAAATATTGAGTATAAATTTCAATGGAGGTACTTAATTTTTTATTCTGCTGCAAGTTGGTGAAATTATTTTATAACAGAATGGTAAAATTATTTTAGTTTAATATAAGGAGCATTTACTGTATCGGGTAAAGGAACAGCAAGTGCATCGCCTTTATATTTTTTACCAAAAACAGAAAAAGAAATATACCTTTTAGGATTTGTTTTTAAATCATCCAGCAATAAATTTAATTTATTAGCTGTTGCGGTAAGGTTGTTATACAGTTTTGCATCATTCAGTAACATACCTGCTGTGCCATTGTTAGAGTTTAATTTTCCTATGGTTGATTTTAATTCTCCAATAGTGCCATTAAGTGTTGTTAATGTCTTCTCCAGATCTAAATTGGAAAGGTTAGTGGTGGTTTTATCTAAATTGTTCATTACTTCTGTAAGTTTAGCATTATTACTTGCCAAATTACCAGTAAAGGAACTTACATTATTCAATGATTTTGCCAAAGCGCCTGTTTCGGTGTTTAATAATGTTTGTAAGGATGCAGATGACACTGTTAAACCTGCCGTTGTTTTGGCTAAATTTTCTAAAATGGTTCTGATATTATTTTTTGCATTAGGATCAATCACACTATTTACAGTCATTAGTACAGAGTCAAGTGATTTTACTGCATTTTTAATTTGTCCCAAAACCGGGCGTATTTCCACAACAGCTGCTTCTAATATACCTGCAGTTGCCTCAGTTTTAATGGTATCATTCTTAGGAAGATATTCCACAGCGTCACCTAATTTAATTTCTAAACTTGTAGTTCCCAATGGGTTTACTTTTATGTAGGCAACAGAGTTTTTAGGGATATTTACATCTTTGGTTAAATTCATATTTACCAAAATCTCTTTCATATTTTTATCAGTTGTAATACTGTAAACAGTTCCAACCTGCAAGCCATTAATCATTACGGGGTTACTATTGGCAAGGCCCTGTACGTTTTTATATTTTGCAAAAAGATTATGACTGCTGCCAAAAAATGTTTTTCCTTTTAAAAAATTGAAACCCAGTATCATTGATGTAATGGCTATTGCAGTAAGGGTACCTATCTTGGTTTCGTTCGAAATTTTCATTGTAGTAGTTAGTTAATTCAAATATAATTAATTATTCAATAAAATTTTACATATAATTTAGGGTTTAGGTAATTTTAATTCAAATCTAACAGAGGCATTATTTTTTAAATCTGCCGATAACCTTATTTCATACCTGTTTACACCATCAGTTATTATCATTAATGCGGTATTTGGCGGTATAGTGCCCACATTATCGGCATAAAGGATTAATTCGTTGGTTTTACCCGGATCAAGGGTTAAGTTAAAAACGTATCCATTAACAGTTAGAGATTTCTTTTCTATTACTAATTCCTTATTAAAATATACCGAAACAATATCATTGTCAATTTCGCCATCATCAAATATTTCTACTTTTATTTTGTTGCTTTTTACTTCCAGTATTTTAGTTTCCTTATTGGGCCTGTTTTCAAATTCAGCTGGAGTATTCTTTTCTTCTCCGGGTTTTATAAGTTCATTTTTTGCAGAATTTTTATTCGTATTTTCTATTTGATCTTTATATTTTTTTACAGCTGCTGTAATGGTTTCTGCAAGTTCCTGCTGTCCTTTTTCACTGTTTAAATAACGTTCATCTTCAGG
>JAYUTC010000422.1:0-7050 GCA_043755395.1 Ferruginibacter sp. | reverse complement strand
CGGTTTCTTTGGAAGTAATTTATATTGATAGATTTATCTAACTTTTAGCATTGGCCTTACCTGCTGTGTAGCCCCATTTTGTAACCGTGCATAGTAAACGCCGTTGGGCAAATGAGAAGCATCAAAAGTAATGGTTTGCCGGGTAGCTGCCGGGTAATCTTTTTCTAATAAATCCATCAATAACCTTCCCGAATTATCAATAATTTGGATTAAAGTATGCCCGCCTTCGCTATTAAATTGGATGGTTGTTTTACTGGTAAAAGGATTGGGATAGTTTGTAATTAAACTTGTGCCCGAATTATTTTGAACTGCTCCTGCACAGGTATTTCCTTTTATTAAAGGCAAATCCTGCAATTGTCCATTAACGTTTGGTGGAAATAATCCTTGTACAGTGGATTTTGGAAGACAAAACCATTGTTCCAGTAAAGTAGAATAAATACTTCTGAAATCGTATTGCATAGGCACATTATCATTAACAGTAGCTGTTGCTGGTATTGTAGGATTATCGCCCAGTACACCGCCTTGAACAGGTTTACCAAAAACAAATAACGGTGATGCTGCACCATGGTCGGTTCCAACACTGCTGTTACTTTTTATTCTGCGACCAAATTCACTAAAAGTCATGCCAACTACCCTGTCTTCAATACCTAAATAGATCAAATCATCCTGAAAAGCTTTTATAGCATCGCTTACTCTTTGCATAAGTGTAGCATGATTACCAACCGTTGTATCTGCTACCGTAGTTTGAAGGCTATGGGTATCAAACCCACCAAAGCTTACCATATATACCCTGGTTTTTAAACCCCCTTTAACCAATCGGGCTACAATTTTCAATTGGTCTGCCAAACTGTTATTTGTTGGATAGGGGTTTTGAACCGTTACTTTTCCGGCAGCTGTTGTAATAGTATTTGCGTATTGTTGCGTTTGCTTAGCTACTGTACGTATAAAACTTAATTCTTTTCCAGCCTTTGTTGCAGGTACAGGATCACTTGTACCATTAATTAACTGGTAAAAATTAGTGGCACTGGTAATACTCATAGCCATATTTACACTTGGCCCCTGTGTTGTTAATGAAGCTGTTGAACCTATTTGTATGGCTAAAGGATCAGTCATACTTGAATTTGGATACCCATTAGGAAAGTTTGGATATTCATAATTTAGGTACCTACCAGCCCACCCGGTATAAACTTCCTGGTTACTGTTACTTGCACTCATCCAAATATCAGTAGCCCTAAAGTGAGAAAAATTGGGTTGAGGATAGCCAACAGCCTGTATAACTTTTAATTTAGTATCATTATACAAACTTTGCAAACCAGTCATACTGGGATGTAAACCCGTGTTAACATACCCATTTAAACGTAAAATTTTATTTTCCGGAATGGCAATATTTGATCTGGCTGCATTATAAAGGCTGTAAGTACTAATGGGTATAACCATATTTAAACCATCATTTCCTCCAGATAACTGAATAATTACAAGTACATGATCAGTATCGGTACCGGTGCCAATTAATGCCTGCACCAAAGGAGAGTTGGCATTTAAGGCTTTAACAGAATAACCGCTTATTATTGCAGGTAACGTTACAGCCATCGATTTTTCTAAAAATTCTCTACGTTTCATATTGAAATTTTTATACAGGAAATGATATTACCAGTTAACTCAGCTGATACTCACTTAGATTCATCAAATACCTGAAAAGGTCTTTTAAACGTGTGTTTATTATATTAAAATTTGCCGTTGTAGGACTTGCTATATAGGCATTCCAAGCATTAGTCCAATAATAATCATAAAGCTGACCACTAAGCAACATTTGGGTTTTCATTTGCTGTTTTACCTGTGGTGATATACTCATCCGGTAAATATATTTTAGTGTATCATCTATCAAATCATTTGGATTGCCCGGGTTAGATAACGTTTTAGCATAAGCGACAAAATCAAATTGCATTCTTATACTGTTTCTGGTATAGCCCGAATTGGTCATGATATCAGTATACTGGTTTCTTTTTGGTAAAGAATCATTTGTTATCCAAATCTCATGAAAAGATGGTTCCTGGTAATAAGCAGGCATTCCAGCTACATTTGGAGGATCGTGAAGATTAAGTCCCATCACTGTCATGTTGGAATATAAAGTATTCCAATGGCCATAGCTGGTATCCCAATCTGTTAGTACCGGCATTGCCACATTAAATTCCCTTACAGATCCGATTACAATATCGCCCGGAGCTTTAATTAAACAGCTTTGGTTTAATACATCAAAAAAGTGTTCACTTTTAAATAATGCAGTTAAAACCGGTTTTATATTATAATTGCTATTACGAAATATATCCGCCAGCGGGGTTATAACATTAGCTTCAGTAGCTGCATCAATCTCGTAATAAACAAACCACCGGTAAAATTTGCGAACAATAAATTTTGCCACTTCATTCTGGGCAAAAATCATATTGATTAAATCATTAAGCTCAAGATCACCCGCTGTTGCTCCGGTTCTGCCGGTTATAACAGTATTATTATAAAAAGGAGAAAACTGTTTGTTTACAGTACTGTGCCGGCTTGAAGTAAAAATACTTTGATAAGTTGTACCATTAACCTGCCAGCCGGTTAAAACCTTTGCAGCTTCCTTAACATCCTGTTCGGTGTATTGACTACCAGGCCCCTTTCCTACAGTAAATAATTCCTGCAGTTCTCTGCCATAGTTTTCATCGGGTGCGGTAGCTGTATTTAAATATCCATTTAAATAACGCAACATTGCCATATCTATAGTAATATCCCTTACTAATTGTTTAAAATTTCCCAGGCAACTCTGGCGTATTAAATCATGTTGTTTGTAAACCCAGTTGGCATTTCCTACATCACCAGATTCATTACCAAAATGATCAATCCAAAGAAAAATCATTTTTTCCCTGATACTCCTGTCTTGATTTATCATTACTCCTGTCCACCATTTTTTGTAAGATGCCCTGCGCTGACTTTGAACTGTACCATCATTGTTAATATCATTTATCCAGGTAGTTCCCTGCAAAATATTTGTATCAGCATTTACACCCAAAGTTGTAGAAGTAACATACTCTTTTACAGGTATTGCAGGATTAGGAGATACCGGATTCAGCAATTCATCAACAGCCTGATTCATGGTACGGGTAACAAAATAATCTATATCAGTTTTTTTAGCCCCAAACATGGTACGCTTTAGCAGATGAATTACTTCATTGGTACCCCATGGGCCAGTATAAGGATTGATACCACTTAATGTTCGGGTAGGTGAGGCAAAATTTTCGGCCTCCGGAGATTCCATTATAATTTTTGGCGCCTTACTTCCAGTTAAAAAATCTCTTCTATCCATAGCAGTAAATTATTGGATGAATTGTTTAAAAAAATTCAGACTATCTAAAATTGTTAAAGTTTAATTGGGATTTGCTTTTTATAGGACTTCATTTTACGGTAATTTGATGCCTGTACTGAATATAAAATAAATGCCCGCTTAATACAAGCATTTATTAAACGGTATAAAGTTAATATTATTACTGAATATTTTCAATAATTCCTGCAATGCCCTGACCTCCACCAACACAGGCAGTAACAATTCCATATTTTTTATTTAATCTTTTCATATCATTAATTACCTGAATTGTTAACTTACAGCCGGTACATCCCAATGGATGCCCAAGAGCAATAGCACCGCCATTAATATTTACTTTATCTGGATTTAATTCTAATGTTTTTATAACAGCCAATGCTTGTGATGCAAATGCTTCGTTCAATTCAAACAAATCAATATCAGCCAAACTTAGACCTGTTTGTTTTAAAACTTTTGGTACCGCTTCAATTGGCCCAACTCCCATAATACGGGGATGAACGCCAGCACTTGCACAATTCACCAATCGTGCAATTGGTTTTAACCCTAATTCATTTATCATACGCTCACTCATAACAATTACAAAAGCTGCACCATCGCTGGTTTGCGAGCTATTACCTGCTGTAACACAACCACCAACAGCAAAAGCAGGTTTAAGTTTTGCCAAACCTTCAATTGAAGTATCAGCTCTAACACCTTCATCGGTATCTACAGTATAATTTCTTTTTTGTTTTTTACCTTTGGCATCTAAATATATTTCCTCAATATTTATTGGAAGTATACCACTTTTAAAATATCCACTTTTAATGGCATTGCCGGCTTTTAAATGGCTATTGTAACTAAATGCATCCTGGTCTTCTCGGGAAACATTGTATTCTTTAGCAACGGCTTCTGCCGTTAAGCCCATGCTTAGATAAAAATCGGGTTCTTCTTTTACAATTGAATAAGAGGGCACTGTTTTCCATCCTGCTGTTGGTACAAGACTCATACTTTCTGTTCCGCCAGCAATAATACACTCTGCCATACCGGTTCTTATCTTAGCTGTAGCCATAGCAATACTTTCCAGTCCGCTGGCACAATAGCGGTTAATGGTAATACCCGGCGCATGAATGCCTACAGCTTTTGCAGAAATCATTCTACCCACCTGTAAACCTTGCTCCGCCTCAGGTACAGCGTTTCCAACAATTACATCATCCACTCTTTTAACATCCAATTGAGGTACGCTGGCCAATAATCCTTTAATTACATCAATAGCCAAATCATCGGGTCTTGTAAATCTAAATCCCCCTTTTTTACTTTTTGTAATGGCAGTTCTGTAACCTGTTACTATGTATGCTTCCTGCATGATATTTTTTTACCCCCATCCCCTGAAGGGGTGATAATTAATAGTATATTTTTTGTACCCCTTCAGGGGATAGGGGCAATTAGTTGTTTATGCAACTTTATAAACCAAAGGTATAATTTCTAACTGAAAACAAAAAACTGAAAACTCTAACTTATTTTTGCGCCAACATGTACAAATTACTACGTTCTTTTTTATTCCTTTTTGATCCAGAAAAAGTTCATTATTTCTCCATGGGCACCTTAAAATTACTTTGTAAAATACCGGGAGGAAAAAAGTTATTAGCCATATGCTACAAGCCAAAAGGCCATCTTCAATCATCGGCTTTTAATTTACAATTTTCAAATCCTGTTGGCCTTGGTGCTGGTTTTGATAAAAACGCCTGCTATTTAAATGAGCTGGAAGCATTGGGTTTTGGTTGTGTGGAAATTGGTACAGTAACACCAAAAGCACAACCAGGCAATGATAAACCACGATTATTTCGACTTCCTGGTGATAAAGCGCTCATCAACCGAATGGGCTTCAATAACGATGGTGTGGAAGTGGTTGTTGAAAGATTAAAAGCCTGGCAAAAAAAGAAATCTGCAATCGGAAATCTGCAATCTAAAATGATCATCGGTGGCAATATTGGTAAAAATAAAATTACATTTAATGAAGATGCCTGGAAAGATTATGAAATTTGTTTTACAGCACTACATGATTATGTAGATTATTTTGTAGTAAATGTCAGTAGCCCCAATACGCCAGGTTTAAGAGAATTGCAGGAGAAGGAATCACTCAAAAAAATATTAATAACTCTTCAAAATCAAAACTCAAAATTCAAAACTCAAAAACCTATATTACTAAAAATTGCACCGGATCTTACAAAAGAACAATTAGATGATGTAATTGATTTGGCTTTAGAAATAAAGTTAGATGGCCTGGTTGCATCAAACACAACCATCAGCCGGGACAATCTCACGACTCACAGCTTACAACTAACGAAGATTGGTGCTGGTGGCTTAAGCGGTTTACCTATAAAAGTAAGAAGTACAGAAATTATTAAATATATTCATCAAAAAACAAACAGACAAATACCTGTAATTGCAAGTGGTGGAATATTTACAGGTGAAGATGCAAAAGAAAAATTAGAAGCAGGCGCATGTTTAGTTCAGGTATGGACAGGTTTTATATATGAAGGGCCGGCTATTGTTAAAAATATTTGTAAATCATTATAAACAGTTTTAAAATGGAATATTTATTCACCTCAGAAAGTATTATTAGTTTTTTAATACTTGTGGTACTGGAAGTGGTATTGGGTATTGATAATGTAATTTTTGTAAGTATTATCCTGAACCGGCTGAATAAAGATAAGGATCAGAAAAAAGCCCGCCGCCTGTGGATGATCACGGGTATTCTTTCACGTAGTTTGTTGTTGCTGGGCCTTGGTTGGCTGCTTTCTCAAAAAGGAAAATCCGTATTTACCATTTTTGATAAGGGCTTCGATCTGGCGAGTATTGTAATGCTTGCAGGTGGCATATTCCTTATTTATAAATCAGTAATGGAAATACACCAGAAACTGGAAGGCGAAGACCCAAACGTATCCAATCAAAAAAATAAAAAAATAACATTGGGTAATGCCATCGGACAAATTATATTGATTGATGCCGTTTTCTCTTTCGACAGCATTATCACTGCGGGTGGTACCGCAAAATACGTGGAGATCATGATCGCTGCTGTGGTAATCGCTATGGCAATTATGTTTTTATTCAGTCCGGCTATATCTGCTTTCATTCATAAACATCCAACACTAAAAATGCTGGCACTTTCATTTTTGGTAATGATTGGCCTTAGCTTAATTATTGAAGGCTGGGATAGTGAAGCAGCGCACCAGCTGCACCTGAAAAATTATATTTATTTTGGTATGGCTTTTTCTTTTGGTGTAGAAATGCTGAATATGGCGATGATGAGCCGGGCTAAAAAGAAAAGAGCGCATGTGGTACAATTAAATGAACCACAACTGAAAGAAGAAAAAGAATTTTTATCGGATCAGGCTAAGTAATGCAGCTGCCACTACACCGGCTGTTTCAGTCCTCAATCTGGTATTACCTAAAGCAACTGCAATAAAATTATTTTGCAAAGCCAGTTCTATCTCTTGCCTGGTAAAATCACCTTCAGGGCCTATAAGAATTAGTTGATTTGATGAATTAGAAATTTGAAGATTAAGTGGTACTTTATTAGTTTCATCTTCACAATGTGCAATAAATTTTTGTTCCTGTTTTGATTGATTGACAATTGTTACAAATTTTACCGGCTCCTGTAAAACCGGCAACCAGGTTTGCTGGCTTTGCAGCATGGCACTAACCAAAATATTTTT
>JAYUTC010000421.1:0-2840 GCA_043755395.1 Ferruginibacter sp. | reverse complement strand
TAATTTATCCGAAACAGCTATAGATATTGTGGCTAAACCAAAAGGGAAACGACCCTCATCAATTGGCCAGCTAAGCGGAGGAGAAAAAACATTGACTGCAACTGCTTTATTATTTGCCATTTATTTAATAAAACCTGCACCGTTTTGTATTTTGGATGAGGTTGATGCACCGCTTGATGATGCCAACGTTGGCAAGTTTACACAAATGATAAAAAAATTCAGTGAAAACAGCCAATTTATTATTGTTACCCACAACAAACAAACCATGAGTGCAGTAGATGTAATTTACGGTGTTACCATGCAGGAAGCAGGTGTAAGTAAATTGGTGCCTGTAGATTTTAGAAGTTTAAATTAATAAAACAAATTAATAATAATTTAAAAGCCACAAATTTTTCTGTGGCTTTTTTAAATAACTTATTTTAAGCTTCGTACTATTTTACTTTTAACCGCTTCTAATGTTTTTATGAATATTGACTGGTATGGTCATTTAAAAAATACCGGTATGCCTTTGTGGAAGGCCATTGCAATCAGCTGGGGTATTGCTTTTTTTGAATATTGATTAATGGTGCCAGCCAACAGTTTGGGATTTGTAAATGGATTTAATGGATTTCAGCTAAAAATTACACAGGAAGTAATAACATTAATTGTATTTGCAGTATTTACAGTGTTTTATTTAAAAGAACCCTTTCACTGGAAATACATGGTAAGTTTTATTTTAATACAAGGTGCAGTTTATTTTGCCTTTAAAGATTAGTCTGCCTTTTTCATACAGCCCTGTTATTTACCTGTTCAGCAATTGTTTCTTACTGCTCAGTAAGTTTTAGTCATTTTCACAGTTAATTGGTACTAATTTGGTATTAATATCCTTGGAAATATAAATTAATCACATTAAAAAAGTTCATATGAAAATCAAAAAATCACTAATTTTTTTATCATTATTTCTTTTTACGACAATTATTGCAATTGTTTCCTGTAAAAAAGAAATTTCATCAGAATTAGCCACTTCTCCGGGAATAGTTCCTCCCGGTAAAAGTGAATTAAAAATTATGCTAACAGACGACCCGTCTGTAATATTTGATTCCATCTTTATTGATATTAAAAGGGTTGAAGTAAAGGTAGAAGATTCAACAGGTGCCGAGCATTGGGATACCTTAACCATAAGAGCTGGTGTATATAATATCCTTCGGTTTAGAAATGGATTAGACACTTTACTGGCAGTTGGTTATGTACCAAATGGCGAAGTAAAAAAGATAAGGATTACTCTTGGTAACCGTAATTCAGTAGTATTAAATGGGGTAACTATTCCACTTACTTTACATAATAACGAACATCAAATTACTGTTAATGTAGATGGGGATGTTGATCATTTAGATCCAAATCATCTTCGTCTTTGGCTTGATTTTGATGGACATGGTTCTATCAGGTTTCATAACGGAAGACTGGAACTGGAATTGCATATCGGGCATTTCAGCCATCATAATTCAGGTGAATTGGAAGGTAAAATAAAACCAACGGCAGCATTTCCGGTAATTGTAAGTGCCATTTCGGGAACTGACACGTTAAGAGCAATACCAGACCATGAAGGTGAATTTAAAATCAGGGGAATAAAGGCAAATATGGTAAAACTGCTTATTATACCCTCAAATGGCTATAAAGATTCTATTGTTAATAATATTCAAATACGTGTAGGAGATGACACGAAATTAGAAACAATTGTTTTGCACAGGTAGTTCTTATAAGTCACAACTTAGGGCCGGTGATTCTTCACCGGCTTTTTTTATAAAACTAATTTTCCAATTTTTCCATTACCTGCAAAAAAAACAGCCTCACCTTTTTTTGCTTTTTTGCAAACATGAAATCCTTCTTTGCTGATCCATGCCCATGTTTTACCATCATCTTTACTGTAATCAATGCCATTTAATCCGCAACTAATCCAGTTATTTTTTTGCAGGTATTCAACACTGCTTCTATAGCCATGTGGTGCAATGGATGGGATATTAAATGTATTACCTCCATCAGAAGTTATGCAGCAATTTTTTGCACTTGAATCTTTTGTAGTAAAATCGCCTCCAACAACAATAATTGTAGTTTTCTTTTTTACATTTTTAACCGCAACAGAATTAGCTCCGGTAGTTTCTTTTCCCTGTAAAAGAGGTAAATCAAATTGTTTATCACGTATAAATATCCGGGATCGTAAGCCCCCAGTAATAAATACGGCTTCCTGTTTGTTTAGGGCAGCAATATTAGTGCCGCTGGATGCAAAGCAGGCTTCCCCTTTTGCAGCAACAGGTAAATAATCTTCCGGAATACTTCTCCAGGTATTTCCTCCGTCGAAAGTGCGGGCAATAAAAATTTTGTTATTGATTGGGTCACCAATTACTATTCCGCTCATTTCATTCCAGAACTCCATGGCATCTAAAAACATCCCCTTTGTTTTATTTTCATAAACTATATTCCAGTTATCACCCCCATCTGTTGTTTTTAAAACATAGGCAGGTTCTGCAATGCCCATTATTATGGCTGTTTTAGCATCAAAAGCTTCAATATCCCTAAAATCCGTTTTCTCAAATCCTTTTACCGTCATCCAGATAAATGTATCGCCGCCATCGATACTTTTTCCTACAGTACCCGAACTGCCGCTTACCCAAATTATTTTATCAGTAACCACACTTAATCCACGTAAAGATGCCTTTTTATCAGAAACAAGCAGTTGCAGGGTTTGTGCTTTTAATGCACAGAAAGAAATACATAAAATAAAAACCGGCAGTATTTTTTTCATATAAAAATTAATTTTTTATAAAAGAGAATTATTATTGTTTGATATGGAATTAATGCCATCC
>JAYUTC010000420.1:0-18758 GCA_043755395.1 Ferruginibacter sp. | reverse complement strand
CAACCAAAACGCAGGCAGAAGAAATAATGCAACGCTATGGCCGCATAAAACATATAATGCAGCAGACAGTTGTAGAAAGTGATCCATTACAAAAAACTTTATTTACCGAAAAACTGGATGATATCTTATTGCACCGGTATTACGGATACCTGATTTTATTGACTGTTTTATTCTTATTATTTCAAAGTGTGTTTTGGGTAGCACATTTTCCTATGGATGCAATAGAGTGGATCTTTGGAAAATTTGCAGGATGGCTGGGAAATAATTTAGCACAGTCCTGGTGGAGCGATTTATTAATTAATGGTGTGGTGGCGGGCCTTAGTGGAATATTGGTTTTTATTCCTCAAATAATGATATTATTTGGTTTAATAACACTGTTGGAAGATACTGGATATATGGCAAGGATAAGTTTTTTAACAGATAAACTTATGCGCAAAGTTGGGTTGAATGGGAAAAGTGTAATGCCTATGATAAGCGGTTTTGCCTGTGCTGTACCTGCTATTATGAGTGCCAGGAATATAGAAAATAAAAAGGAGCGGCTGCTTACAATAATGATAACACCGCTTATGAGTTGCAGCGCAAGGTTACCCGTATATACTATTTTAATTGCATTAATTATTCCATCTAAGTTATATTTTGGTTTTTTAAGTTTGCAGGGATTGGTAATGATGGGTTTATATTTATTAGGTACTGTAATGGCATTAATTGTTGCCTGGGTAATGAAATTTTTTATAAAAAGTTTAGAACGCAGTTTTTTTATTTTAGAACTACCGGTATACCGTGGCCCAAGATGGGGTAACGCTTTATATACCATGATAGAGAAGGCAAAAATATTTGTGTTTGATGCAGGTAAAGTAATAATGGTAATAAGTTTGTTATTATGGGCACTAAGTACTTATGGGCCTAAAGAAAAAATGCATGCTGTTACTGCTAATTACGAACAACTTATTGCAAATAACCCCGGGCAGGCTGCAGAATTAAATAAACAACGTAAAACAGCGTTGCTGCAAAGTTCTTATGCCGGAACATTAGGTAGTGCTATTGAACCAGCCATAAGACCATTGGGTTACGACTGGAAAATAGGTATTGCATTAATTACTTCTTTTGCAGCAAGAGAAGTTTTTGTGGGTACCATGGCAACATTATACAGCGTTGGCGAAGATGTGGATACCAATAACAGCACCCTGCGCCAGAAAATGGCTGCTGCTGTTAGACCTGATGGTAGTAAAGTATATGACCTTGCCACCGGTTTATCTTTATTGATATTTTATGTATTGGCTATGCAATGTATGAGCACTTTGGCAATTGTAAAACGAGAAACACGTAGCTGGAAATGGCCTGTTATACAATTAGTGTATATGACAGGGCTTGCGTATTTATTGAGTTGGTTGGTATATGTGTTCGTAAAATAAAATGTATAGAATTTAATAAAAGTACTTGCATGAATTACAAGATGCTTTTATTAATTATCATTGTCTTTCATTATTCCCTGCAGAGGTTTGGGCAACATTACCAATCTACAGAATAACTAATCCTGTTCTTTACCTGTGGGTATATTTTACGATAGAGTTCAGTTAATACCTCCTCTTTACGGGGTTCATTATATCGGTTGTTGTTTATTATTGCCCAATCATTATCACTAAGGGCACGACTATCACCAGAATAGGTAGCACTTTCCTTTTGCCAGCTATAATCTTCACGGTAAATGTTATAACTTATATTTTTACGGCTAACAACATCTGTTATGCTTACCTCCATTTCGCCCCTGGCGGTAAAAGACTGTTTAGAAATATTAACAGTGGCATAGATGGTTTGATAAATTGGCTTTCCACTTGTATCCCTTCCTTTCTCAATTTGCTTACTAACATTTCGGCTGTAATTATATGTGCTTGGACGTGGGATATCCATATTACGAAGAGTTAAATCAACCACCCAATCTGGTTGTATGTTTTCACGCCTTGCTTCCCAATCGGTATAAAATTTTGCAGGGTATCGGCTGCTGTATTTGCCGCCTAATTCTCTTACTAACGTTTGTTGAAAATATTCGTTACTGTAATTGTATCCATAATTGCCCCAACCGGTATTAAAGAAAAACGAATTATCCTGCACCGGGTTAATTATAACATTTACTATGGCATTTATAAAAGCTTCATCCATTTTTGTTTTAGCATCTTTGTAACCAGTTACCAACTTATCAGTTTTCTTAAAATAAGTGTAAGCTTTTTTTGCATCATCCCTTCTGTTACTTTGTAATAATTGAGTTGCTAATTGGTAAAAATCTTCTGCTGCCTGCTGCTTTATATTATAAATATCATTTTGATAGGTAACAGCAGTTACCAATTGGCTTGATACGTTTGAATTATCAATGGCATCATACATTTTTTGCAATATGCTATATTCATCAATAATTTTTTCCCAACGGGTTATCTCTTTATAATTTTTATAAGCATTTATTTTTTTAAGATGATTTTGCTGCACTTGTCTGTATACAATGGGTAAAGCTTTTACTGCATCTTCATCACCGCTTCTTTTATTCAATGTTTTAACTATATCAAATAAAGTTTTATCTTCCTCTATACGAGATAAATAATCTTTACTGGTTTTGCAGGATGCCAGCACCAGCAGAAATGATACCAGGTAAAAAATCTTTTTCATAATTTGGTTCCTCCTTTACTGTGTTATTGCAAAGCCAATGCCATTGGTAAGTCCGAAGGGGTTGTTATATATATTTTAACAATTGGTTTCTTTATAAGAGGATAGAACCGGCGTTTTTTGTATCACTGTTTCGTTATCTATTATACCAATGCCATAATAATGACGATATTTTTTTTGAAAGTAGCCAGGCTTCATTATTATTGCCCCAACTCTGGTCTTTGTTGTTTTTTGTAAATAGGCAAAACAGGTATGGTTGTTTTGCCATTACTAATAACACTTCGCTGCGGCTTGCATCAACTGCACCATTTTTTGAGGCTACAAAAACATCAGGAGGTATTTGTGATATTGCCTGCTCATCCCAAAAATTACGGCCAAGTAGCCTCATCATTTTTCTGGAAGCGCTGTCGCTTATAATTTTACCTCTGTAAATTTTTTCCAGTATTGTTACCATTTCATATGGCGTTGTTTGACCCCAGCCATATTGTGTTCTATTATTTTCTCTACCAGGGGTTCTGCTGTTAACTCTTGTTGCTTTAAAACCAGCAGAATCTAAAAGTTCATTTATCCTTGTACCGGTTCCGGCCAATTTTTGTAACCAAAGGCTTGCAGTGTTATCGCTTGTAGTAAGCATTAGCATAATTACTTTTGCCATTTCTATTTTAGTACTGTCTTTTAAATTAGCGGTAACATCATAGTTGCTGTATGCAAGTGAATCTCTGTAAATAATTTCCTGATGATAATTAAATATTTTATTCTCAATTTTATCCATAATACCTATCAATATCGGAATTTTTATAATGCTTGCCGTAGGGAATAAAGTATCAGCATTAATAGCTACAATTTTATTTGTTTTTAAGTTTTTAATATATACACCTGCGTTTCCATTAAAATTTTTAATTAGAGACGCTACTTTAGTAAATAGTTTTTTATCAATTTTTTGAGCTTTGGTACAAATAAATAAAAATGATAAAAGGAGAATAAGAAATAAATACTTTTTCATTATAGTTTTTTCGTCAATAAATCTACTTAAAGAAAACAGATACACAAATAAAGCACAATTATTGGGTAACATTCTTTTGCTATAATTATAGATTTCTTTGTATCGTTGAGCCAGAAGAGGAAATCTTTTAGCATATCAGGATTCTGTTTAGGCTACAAAAGGTTGTTTAAAACAATCTGAGTAATACCGTTTAGCCCTAATTATTTACCGTTTATAATTACTTCTTTAAAATAGTTTTGAGGTAAAATACTCTGAAACCCTTTACAGCATTGATTTATGTGCAAAGCAGGCTAATAGCCAGAACCCACTACTATAAAAAATATGGTATTATGTGTTGCATAGTACTAAAATTATACTATCTTTGTGATGTGATAGAGAAAAACCGGATTTGTTTATCACACAAAAGTATAGCCATGAATAAATTATTTATTTCGAAAAAAGCTTCACAAATGACCCGGCAAAAAACAGGGTGCATGAGTGAGGTTAAAACAATGAAGCCATGAATATTGATAACACAGCCAGCCAGATGCGGAAAGGAGTTTTAGAATTCTGTATACTTTCTGTAATTAAGCAAGGGGAAGCCTATCCTTCGGATATTATTGATACAATGAAGGCCGCCAATTTCAACTTATTGGAAGGAACTCTTTATCCTTTGCTTACCAGGTTAAAAAATGCAGAATTTTTAACTTACCGTTGGGTAGAAAGTAACAGTGGCCCTCCACGAAAATACTTTTCGCTTACCGAAAAAGGGGCAGCTTTTTACAAGGAACTGGAAGCAACATGGAATGAGCTTGCAAATGCTGTAAAAGCTGTAACAGAACAAAATAATAACAATATTAACAAGAACCCCGACAACTTTCGGGATTAAAACTTCAACATTTTTTAATAAACAAAAAGTATAGCCATGATTTGTTTTATTAAATCATCAACTAACGAAACAAAAAAAATTAAGCCATGAAACAAGTAATCAATATAAATTTTCAGGGACGTGTGGTACCAATAGAAACTACCACATTTGAAATACTTAAAAATTATACAGAAAGCCTTAACCGCCATTTTTTTAATGAAGAAGGTAAAGATGAAATCATCAATGATATTGAAAGCCGAATTGGTGAACTCTTTCAGGAAAGAATTCAAAAAGGGGCAACCTGTATTACTGATGATGATATAAACGCCATCATTAACAGTATTGGCCGTCCTGAAGACTTTGAACCAATTGATGATACACAATCAGCAAAAACTGCTTCATCATCTTATCAGCAACAATCAACCGGTAGTGGTACAGCAATGGGTCAAAGAAGATTATTCAGAAACGAAAATGATAAAGTACTTGGTGGTGTTTGCAGCGGTTTGGCCAATTATTTTAATATAGATGTTGTTATTACAAGAATAATTTTTGTGGTGTTGTTATTTTCCGGGATTGGGTTTTTAACTTATATTATAATGTGGATAGCTGTACCCAGTAGTGCTACCACTCAAATTGGAAGTACCAGAAAAAAATTATTCAGAGACACAGATGATAAAATGATAGCAGGGATATGCAGCGGGATTGGAAATTATTTTGGCATTAATGCCTGGATACCAAGGGTACTATTTCTACTACCATTTCTTTCTTTTCTTTCTCGTTGGGGGCATTGGGGAGGTTTTTGGGATTTTGGTGATGTAGTTCGTTTTACATTCAGTCCAACATCATTAATTGTGTATATTATTTTATGGATGGTAATACCCGAAGCGCTAACCACAACAGAAAAATTAGAAATGAAAGGTGAAAAGGTGGATATGAATTCTATAAAAAATTCTGTAGTGGAAGAAATGAAAGGCGTTGGTAAAAAAGCAGAAAAATTTGGAAAAGAAGCATCAGGAGTAATTAGTGAAAAAGCAACTGCTTTGGCAGGCGATGTACAAAATTTTACAAAACGAAGCCGTGGTGGATTGGGTAATGTAATTGCAATGATAGCAAAAATATTTGCTTACTTTATTATTGGATGTGTATGTTTTGCATTGGTAATGGGTTTGTTTGCACTGGGAGTATTTTCTATTGGTGTATTCCCCCTAAAGGATTATATACTTAAAGGAGGATGGCAAAATGTTTTTGCATGGGGCACATTAGTATTATTTATTGCAGTACCAATAATTGCAATTATCACCTGGTTAATAAGAAAAATTGCCAGAATAAAAAACAATAGCAAAATACTCAGCTTTACTTTTGGAAGCTTGTGGGCAATAGGATGGGTATGTATAACAATGCTTATAGCTACAGTAACCCGTGATTTTAAAACGTCAAGCCAGCTTGATGAACAATCTGTACAGTTAACAAATGCACAGGTAAATAAATTAGTGGTTTCATCCTCTTTACCATTTACAAAAAAATATTATGGACGTAACTGGATACGTTTTGAACCTTTTGAAAATTTAATTGAAGAAGACACTGCATTTGTAAGAAATGTTTATGTAGAAATTGTAAAATCAGCTAATGACAGTTTTCAGGTAACAATGAAAAAAACTGCAAGAGGTAACAAAAGAGCTGATGCTAACAATCTGGCTAATCTTATAAAATTTGATGTGGCTCAAAAAGACTCCATTCTGCTTTTGGATAAAGGAATTGCTATAAATAAAACAGATAAGTTTCGCAATCAAATGGTTATTATAACAGTGTATGTACCAGTTGGTAAACAAATACGTATTAATAAGGGTATTGGTTGGCCGGTGCACTTTGGTAACAACAACTGGGATGTTAATTGGGACGATGAATTTTATGATTCAGATGAAAATATAAGATGGCAATCGGATGTTGACTACATAATGAAAGAAGATGGATTATATACTTTAACAGGTAAAAAAGCCGATGGGTGGAATGATAAAAAAGAAAAATCAAATAACGGAAGAAATAATCAAATAAACAGCGGTGATGATAAATACAGGTATAACGAATATGACAAAAAAGCTGATTCCTTACGAAGTATTTTAGAAATTAGGAATAGAAATAAAATTGATTCAATAGAAAGGGTAAAAGAAAAATTAGACAGTTTAAAAGATAAAATTGAAAACAGTACCGGTACCGAATCAGTACCATTAAGTTCTATTATAATGCCAGGCATTATGATATTACCCAATATTAACTAAAACTAAATTTTTAAAATAATCTATAAGCTAAATGAAAATCCGATTTTTTATTATTACAGCTTGTTTTTTTTTTATCTGTTTGTTTTCTTCCTGTTTCCATTACAATAACCATGGGGATAATGTTTCCATTTCAATACAGGAATCAGATGATGAGTACCGGTTAAAAGCATCATTTAATGAAAGGGATACAAGGGAAATACAAAATTTTATTAGAGATTTTACAGAACAAAAAGAAATATTTAATTCCCAAAATGAACACATTGAACTAACACTTGATGATGATACAAAATTTTCTATAAGATCTCACAGGGGGCAATTGAATATAAAATTCGATAAGGAAGAAAATTCCTCAGCATCTTATGAAAGAATAAAAGATATGTATGAAGGGGTTAAAGAACTTTTAGCAGAAAACTAATTTAAATAGTTTCGAAAGTTGAGTTGAAGTTGAAACAAAAAAGGTCCTGCCGTAATTGGCGGGACTCTTTTATATGACCATAATTATGCAATAAATTAAGAACACCTTACCTTTGCCATCCGCAGTTCACTAATCAAAATACTTTTAATGAAAAATACTCCATTTATACAAAAACATATTGCCCTGGGTGCAAAAATGGCTGAGTTTGCCGGATATAATATGCCTATATCTTATACTGGCATTAATGATGAACATGCAGCGGTTAGAAATAAAGCTGGCGTATTTGATGTAAGCCATATGGGTGAGTTTATTTTAAAAGGAGAAAATGCACTTGATCTTATTCAAAGAGTAACTACAAATGATGCATCAAAATTAACTAATGGTAAAGCACAATACAGTTGCCTGCCAAATAATACAGGAGGTATCATTGACGATCTGTTAGTGTATTGCTTAGAAGAAAACAAAGCTTATATGCTGGTTGTAAATGCCGGTAATATTGAAAAGGATTGGAATTGGATAAGCAGCTTTAACAGTAAAAATGTAGAGATGCACAACATATCCGATAAAACCTGTTTGCTGGCTATACAAGGTCCGGATGCAACAAAAATTTTGCAGCCACTAACAGAAATGGATATAATGAACTTAAAGTATTACACTTTTTCCAAAGGGAATTTTGCCGGTGAAGAAAATGTTTTAATAAGTGCAACGGGTTATACCGGTGCAGGTGGTGTTGAAATATATTTTGAAGATACAGAAGGTGCTGCAAATAAAATTTGGGATGCTATATTTGAAGCCGGAAAATCTGCAGGTATAAAACCAATAGGCCTGGGAGCAAGAGATACATTAAGATTGGAAATGGGTTTTTGTTTATATGGTAATGATATTGATGATGCCACATCGCCATTAGAAGCCGGCCTGGGATGGATAACAAAATTTACCAAAAAATTTACTAACAGCGCTTTTTTTGAAAAACAGAAAGCTGATGGAATTACAAAAAAATTAGTAGGGTTTGAAATGATAGAGAAAGGTATTGCACGCCACGATTATGAAATAAAAGATGCAGCAGGAAATATTATTGGAAAAGTTACTTCAGGAACACAATCTCCAACATTAAGTAAAGCCATAGGCTTAGGTTATGTTACTAATAATTTTTCTGCAATTAACAGTGAAATCTATATCAGCATACGTAATGTTTTAGTTAAAGCAAAAGTGGTTAAAATTCCTTTTGTTTAATAACCTTTACTGCAGTCAAAACCCCTGTAAAGTTTAAGTGATAATTCTTTAAATTTACTGATGCCAAAAATTCATTTAACAATACTTATAAAAGCACCCGTTGAAAGAGTTTTTAATTTAAGCAGAAGTATCGACCTGCATAAAATTTCTACATCGTACACCAGGGAAGAAGCAATTGGTGGTACAACTACCGGATTAATTAAGTTAAATGAAACGGTAACCTGGCAGGCTTACCACATTTTAAAAAAAAGGCGGTTTACCTCTAAAATTACAGCAATGGAAACGCCGGCTCATTTCATTGATGAAATGATACAGGGCGATTTCAAATATTTCAGGCACCAGCATCATTTTAAGCAAATTGAAAATGGAACCATTATGATTGATATTATAGAATTTGAAAGTCCATTTGGTTTTATTGGTAAATTGTTTAATACAATTTACCTTACAAAATACTTAGAAATATTTTTGTTAAAAAGAAATGATATTATAAAGGAATATGCCGAATCAGAAAAGTGGAATACAATATTAATTTAATTTTAAACTGATGCAAAAAACTAAACCTACTTTATATACATGCCTTTCCCCTGCATTATTAAGTTTGTATGATTTAAAAAATGCAGTTGTAGTTATCATTGATGTTTTCAGAGCTACATCAACTATTGCTGCAGTTTTAAAAAATGGTGCTAAATGTATAATTCCGGTAGATGAAGTTTTTAAGGCGATTGAAATAAGTAAAAAAATAGGTGCAATTGCAGCAGGAGAAAGAGACGGAAAAATAGCAGAAGGACTACAACATGGCAACTCTCCTCTGGAATATTCAAAAGAATTTATTGAAGGTAAAACGCTTGTACTTACCACAACAAATGGTACAAAACTTTTACAAATGGCTTTAGATAATAATGCTGATACCATTATTAGTGGCTCGTTTCCTAACCTTTCATCTGTTTGTAAATATTTAATTGCACAAAATAAAAATGTAGTATTGGGTTGCGCAGGTTGGAAGGACCGCTATAATTTAGAAGATACTTTATTTGCAGGAGCAGTTATCAGCAGGGTAAAAAATCATTTTACAATTCATTGCGACAGCTCATTAACAGCAGAGTTGCTATATGATAACAATAAACACGACATAATTGGCTTTGCGCCAAGCTTAACCCATTACCATCGCCTGGTAGAACGTTTTGGTTTAATAGAAGACATAAAATTTTGTTTAACACCAGATGTGGCGGATGTAATGGTGTTGTATAAGGATGGAAAATTAATTACAAGCACTACCAATTCCTCACTGATAATTTAAATTTTTAAATTATTCTCATTTATTGAATCGTGGTACGCTTATATTGAAAGTTAATTCAAATAATTTTACTATTTCCCGGTCTCCTATTTCAGGGAGAATCTAGTGGAGGCTATTTTTCTTCACAAACATTCACTTTTAAGTCTAAACCTCAGCTATTTTCCTTTAATTTTGCAAATTGCCCTTTTCAGAATGACTTGGTTTAAAATGAACAAGCCGTAGCTCAAATCTGAAATCTCAAATAGGCATCTCAAATAATAAATGGCATTATCCCACCTGATTAAACACGTATATAATAACGGTTCTGATGAAGTAATCCGACGGGGGAAAAAGATTCAGGCAATGGGTTTTGTAGAATTGGTAGAGCACGACCAACTTATGGGCAGTGTAATATTTAGGGTAAAAGATGATAGCTACAGCACTTTTTATAAAGTTTATATTCAAAAATACGCAGATGCTAAAACCATTTCTGTTCGTTGTGCGTGCCCTTATAACATAGGTGATATTTGTCGCCATGAAGCCGCGGCTCTTCTTCGGTTGCAGGAAATGATAGATAAAAATATGCTGGGTAACGCTACTATAAGATACAACCAGCGGCATACTGTTGCTAAAATGAAGCATATTGATTTAAAGATGATAAAAATGCTGTCATCCCCGGGTATATATGAACAGGCAGAAAATATTTTACGTAATGCAAAAGCAAAAATATTAAAAGCCGGTGATGAAAGGATAGAAGCAGAACTGGAATATGATGGTCAAACATTTCCGTTAGTAATACAGAAAAATGACGAACGTAATTTTGATACTTCCTGTAAATGTGATGAAGCTGAGCATCCACTATGTGAACATAAGACCATGTTGTTGCTGCAGTTATTAAATGCATACGGCGCATTTTATTTTGATACAATACGCAATTGGGATAAAGAGAAAAATAAATTATTGCAGATTTACGGTTATAATTTAGAAGATGATCTTATAGGAAAATTTGAGTTTACTTATAAAGATGGCAAACCATTTTTAAAAGTACTGGACACCTCTATAAAAAGGGTAGCAGCACAGCCGGGTGTAATTACCAGATCTTCTGAGGTATTTGCAAATACAGTTATTGAGCCGGAAAAAGAAACGGTTGTTCCGGTACAACCGGAAAAAAAACTAGGTATAGTTTTTAATCTAAATGCAACAACTTATCCCTATTTTACCGTTGATGCTATTCAGGGAGATGCCGATGAGGATAATAAAAAATACACCGGAAAAACTGAAAAATTAGACCTGGCTAAATTTGTAAACTCAGATGTTTTTGGTGAAGATGATAAACAATTATTACAGCAGATTCGTAAACTGCAAAGCAGTGAAATAAATAAATACCTGGACCGCAACTCTCCTTTTAGCGGTATTTGGGAAAATATTATTCAAACTGATGGCGATGAACTGCCCGAAGAAACTAAAAGCCTTATTGCAGAATATCTTCAACCTAAACTTAAAAAAATATTTGAAGAACAGGCATCTAATAATTTCATATTTTATTTACCTGAAAAGAAAATATTTAAAACTGAAAACTTAAAAGAGATTGAATTAAGTGATCATTTTATTTCTCCCGTTTTTAAAGTACTGGCCAAAAACAACCACTTTGAAATAGCCTGTACTGTAAAAATGCAATCGCAAACAATTCCTTTTTCGGATAATGAATGTAACAGCAGTCTTGTTTATTTACACGACAAAGTGCTATATCTGTGGCAAAAATCGGAAGATGTTTTACAGGCAGAAAAATTTATTAAGGAGGGTAATATACAACTTAGCAAAGAGAACTGGGCCGAGAAAATGCAAAAGGTAATAATGCCACTAACCAAAGAATACCACGTAGAGTTTGATAAAAAATTAATAAAAGAAATTAAAAGCGGGGAGCCTGAAGTAAAATTGCAGTTACAGGAAAAAGGAGATTATCTTGTTTTTCAGCCCATATTTACTTACCAGGGTTTTGAAACAAAAGTAACGGATAAAGAAACTATTACAATTCCTGATGGCGATAAAATTCTGGTTGTACACCGTAATGCAGCAGCAGAAGAAAATTTTATACAAAAATTAGAAGCATTGCATTCTATGTTTGTTAGACCACATGATAATAGCGGCCTGGTGTTAAAGGGTTCGGATGTTTTACGAAATAACTGGTTTTTTCTTTTTGTTGATGCCATGAAGGAAATGAAAGTACCTGTATATGGGTTTGAAGCACTTAAAAATTTTAGATTTAACACTGCAAAACCTAATACACATATACATGTAAGCAGCGGCCTCGATTGGTTTGATGCAAAAGTAGAAATTGAATTTGGCCAGCAGCGTGTAGGTATTGATGATATAAAAAAGGCATTGATTAACAAACAATCTTTTGTACAGTTAAACGATGGCAGTTTGGGTATACTGCCTGATGAATGGCTGAAACGGTATTCTTTATTATTTAAAGTTGGTGATGGTGGTAATAACCGACTTCGTTTATCAAAATACCACATGAGTGTTATTGATGAGTTGTACGAAAACAGGGATGAAACAGAATTAAGTTTTGAACTTGATGAAAAATTTGAACGCCTTAGGGAATTTAAAAATATTCCTGAAATTGCTGCACCTGAACATTTACAGGCTATTTTGCGCCCTTACCAAACTTCTGGTTTTCAATGGTTAAGCTATTTAAACGATGTAAGCTGGGGAGGTATTTTAGCAGATGATATGGGTTTGGGTAAAACCATACAGGCTTTAACCATGCTACATCATTTTAAAGAAACAACCGGAGGGTTAAAAGCAATTGTTGTTTGCCCTACTACATTAATATATAACTGGAAAAATGAAGTAGAAAAGTTTGCACCGGCATTAACATGGCATATACATCATGGCAGTTTACGTAGCCGTAGTGCAGAAGATTTGCAAAAACAAAATATCATCATCACAACTTATGGTACATTAAGAAGCGATATACAATTATTACTAAAAATAAATTTTGATTACGTTGTATTGGACGAAAGCCAGGCAATAAAAAATCCCTCATCAAAAGTAACTAAAGCCGCTTGTTTACTGGAAGCAAAAAACAGGCTGTGTATGAGCGGTACACCTTTGCAAAATAATACATTTGATATTTTTGCACAGATGAATTTTTTAAACCCTGGTTTACTGGGCAGCATGGAGTTTTTTAGAAATGAATTTGCCACACCCATTGATAAATTTGGCGAGCAGGAACAAAAAGACCATCTGAGAAAATTATTATACCCGTTTATTTTGCGCCGTACAAAAGAACAAGTTGCCAAAGATCTTCCCGACAAAACTGAAACCATTTTGTTTTGCGAAATGGAGAAAGAGCAGCGGGATATTTATGAAGCTTACAGAGATAGTTACCGTAGTAAAATTTTGGGTGAAATTGATCAGCAGGGTATTAATAAATCGCAATTGACCATTTTACAGGGATTAATGAAGCTGCGGCAAATATGCGATAGTCCGGCAATTTTAAATGAAGAAGATAAATACCCTAACCACTCCATTAAGCTAGATGAGTTAGCCAGAGAGATAACTGAAAACATTGGCGAACATAAAGCATTAATTTTTTCTCAGTTTTTAGGAATGTTGGCATTAATAAAACAAAAACTAACCGAGCAGGGGATACCGTTTGAGTATTTTGATGGAAGCACATCTGCAATTGACAGAGAAAAAGCTATTCAGAATTTTCAGAATAATGACGAGGTAAGGGTTTTTCTGATTTCTTTAAAAGCGGGGGGTGTGGGTTTAAACTTAACTGCTGCAGATTATGTATATATTGTTGATCCGTGGTGGAACCCTGCGGTAGAGCAGCAGGCAATTGACCGTACACACCGTATTGGACAAACAAAAAATATTTTTGCATACCGCATGATTTGTATTGATACCATTGAAGATAAAATTTTACAACTGCAGGAACGCAAACGTAAACTGGCAAGTGAATTAATTGCCGACGATGCTACTTTTGTTAAAGCATTAAGTAAAGCTGATGTGGAATATTTATTCAGCTAGATTGTAAATAATAAAAACAGTAATTACTAAGAAGTAATAAAATTCTTCAATCTTTTAAACTCTCTGTTTGAACCGGATTGAAAAAAGCTGTTGATTACAACGCCTAGTGATTTTAGTAATGCTGCAAAAGCAGTTGGTTGGGAAGATTGGATTTTTTTCATTTTATTTACGGATTTTGAACTTTAAAATTACAATTGAACACTTTATTAATCAAGCGTAATTTTGCTAATTTTTAGGGTTCGGTATTTTCCGAAAGAAATTAGTTATTTTACAAGTGGCCCCTGCCATTTGCGCCTGAACTGTTTCCCCTTTTTATAATATCGTATAGGATACATATCCGGATTTTGGCGGATTTTACCTATAAAATTTTTTACTATCTGTAATAAAGGGTTAACGGCTAACGGCTCGTTATTGGATTTATTCATATAACATTTACATTATCTTTTTATGTAACGTGGTGTTTTTAATAATATTGTATTAAGGAGTATAAAATGTAATTATTTGGGGCTATCGGTATTTTTGGCTTGTTGACCTTATTGAAAAGCCTATTTATTATATTACCAGTTTTTTAAAAAAAATGATAAGTGCCAGTAGATATTTTAGTGATTATTTATTAAAAGAAAAAACCTGCGCCGCCCCACTGTTTTTTAGCACAACTAATAGATTATTTTCTTTCAGGTAAACCATTTTACGACTTTCGCCCCTTACTTTTAATCCATCAGTTGTATGCGGTACTGCAGTAAAAAATCCTTTGCCATTTCCTTTAAGCAGTAAAATTGAGGAGGCATCTAAATTACCCACCATTACAGCCGGATCATTACTGTTACCACAAATTAAAATATCCTTTACACCATCTTTATCAAAATCATCAATCACCAAATCATTAATATTAGATAACTGAGCTTTTTCGGGAAATGCAATAAAACGAAATGCCCCATTACCATTATTAATTAATACTCCCGATTCAAAGAAATTAGACTTAAAAATATCCATTCCTTTTTTTTGTTCTTCGGTAAAAAGTTTATCGAGCGTGGTACCGGAATAATCTTTGTACCTGATGAATTTTTTTCTCATCGAAGGCATCTGGTCAATCAACAGGTCCCGGCTAAAAAGGGGATAACATTTGCCTTGATTGTAATAACCCAGTACTGCATCGTAACTGCCGTTATTATCAAAATCTTTTGCATACACTGTACAGGGGTTATAATAATTTCCTTTTATAGAAGAATTTGTTCCCCTGTTCCCTATAATAATATCCAGGTCGCCATCATTGTCTATATCTGCTGTTTTTAAGCAATACCACCAACCGCTAAATTCATCCAGACTAATAACCGTATCTTTTAGTGTTACAGGCGAAACAAAACTTACTGTTTGCTGCAGCTTTTTAAATACGCCGTTTTGCATATTAAAAATAACTGGTGGCATCCACTCGCCCGAAAGACTTAATTCATTTTTTCCATCTCCATCAATATCACTCCATACTGCACAATTTATTATGCCTGGCCTAATTAATTCTGAAGCAACATCTTTAGTTACATTAGTAAATATTCCTTTATTGTTTTGCAGTAACATACTATTATCCTGCTGTGGAAATTTGCCGGGCAAAACATGCCCGCCAACAAATAAATCTAAGTCACCATCTCCATCAAAATCAAGAGGTATTACGCATGAACCATTATAACTTTCTACTGGTAAAGCTTTTGCAACTTTTGTAAAATTACCTTTTCCGTCATTTAAATATAATCTGTCCTGGTATAAAACATTTCCTGCATTAAATTCTGCACCACCACTCACTACATATAAATCATTATCATTATCACCATCAGCATCAAAAAATAAAGCACTCATATCTTCACAAGCCTTATCAGCAATAAATGAAGCCTGTTTCTTTTCTGTAAAAGAACCATTGGTATTTTGCATCATCAACTTACCTTCAATACCGGTAGCGCCACCAATAAAAATATCTTGCTTACCATCGCCGTTAATATCGGCACACGTATAGTAGGGACCTTTGCGGCTACATTTATAAGGTATTAATGGTTCTCTTTTAAAATCTATAAAATCATTTTCAGCTTGTGTGTATTTTATTTTATTTTGGGAAGAAATATCGGTAAATAATGTTGATTTTTTCTCTGTATTTATAACAGGTAATTTTGCATCTGTTTCATAAACAGTAATTATCTGATTTACTTTTACATTTTCTAAAATTATTTTTTTAAGAGAAGAAAAAATTATCTCAACCCGGGAAATAATTGTTTCTCCACCGGTACCAAAATGCAATACATGTTCCATTGAAGATAAAAAACCACGTTGAGGATTATAATGCTGTAATTGTAATTGCCCTTTTGCATTAATTAATTTTACCGAAGTACCATAAACTTCATCTGTTGATGCAGGAGATTTTAAAAAACGAAACCTTAAATAATTTGAGTTGACTGTATTTTCTGTTGTATTATTTTTAAAAATAAAAGCTTCATCATCTACATTATTAACTACTAAATCCAAATCACCATCGTTATCCAAATCGGCATAAGCAGCGCCGCTTGAGAATGAAGGTGGTTCATCCATCCACACATCTGTATATTTATCAAAAGTTAAACTACCGTTGTTGTGGTATAAATAGTTTTTTATTTTTACGGAGGGGATACTTTTAAGCCATGTATCTAAATTAACGCCTTGCCCCCTGTTCATTGAGTTTATAACAGAGTCGAGTACAAAAACCTTGTAATCCCAATCTGTAATATCTCTTTTTATTCCATTAGTTACATAAAGATCTTTCCATCCATCGTTATCAAAATCTGCAATTAAAGGTGCCCAGCTCCATTCGGTTTCTGCAACGCCGGCATGGTTGGCTATTTCACTAAAAGTTCCGTCAGTATTATTAAGTTGCAAACTGTTTCGGGGATATTGGTAAAATAAATTAAACCTTAGCATCAGTTGAAACTTATCATAATTCTGGTTTACTGCAAACAATTGCTTTTGACGGGTTGGTTCTTCCACAGCCATATCCACCACATAAATATCTTCAAGGCCATCATTGTTAATATCACCAATATCGGAACCCATTGCCGAAAAACTGGTATGACTTAAATGATCGGAAAGTTTATTTGTAAAAGTTCCGTTTTTATTGTTAAGGAATAAAAAATCGGGTTTATTAAAATCATTGGCTACATAAATATCTGTCCATCCATCGTTATTAATATCGGCAAGCGATGCACTTAAACCAAAAGCATGTGTTATAAGGCCCGCTTTTTTTGTAACATCTACAAACTTTCCTCCCCTGTTTTCAAATAATCTATCGCTTGTATAAACTGTGGTGGTATCTTCTACATAAACTAATTTACCATTTTCCATTCTGGCAGGAATGGTCATTGATTTGCTAAAATCATCAAGATGGTTTACAAAGAAAACATCTTTATCACCATCGTTATCATAATCAAAAAAATAAGATTGAATAGAAAAGCTTGCATCTTCTAAACCATACGTCGCTGCTTTGTTGGTAAAAGTTAAATTACCGTTGTTAATGTAAAGAATTTTTTTTCTAAGGTTGGGGTCTTTAAATCCCGATTTGCAAATAAAAATATCTAAATAACCATCGCCGTTAATATCCACCATGTTTACTCCGGTTTTAATTCCTTCGCCGCCATTAACTCCCGCTGTTGTTGTAATATCCTGAAATTTAAAATTGCCCATGTTTAAATACAACTTGTTGTATCCCCTTGTGGATGAAAAGTAAATATCAGGTAACCCATCGTTATTTATATCACCAATGCTTACACCGCCGCCAACATAAAGGTTTTCATACAGGTACATAAACATAGTAGGGTCTTCGGTAATATCATTTCTAAACGTTACACCTGTACTAGCAGAAGGCAGCAGTGTAAATTTTTTTTGTTGAGCAAAAGCATTAAATACAAGGGAATATGACAACAATAACAAAATAAAATGGCGGAAGGATATTGGCATAATATTTATTTAATGGCCGCTGCAGGATATAACAGCTTGATAATATATTTACCTATTGCCTTTCCCTGCAACACACTGATACGTGCTGTTTCGGGATAGTGAATACCACCATATACGCGGCTGGTAGATGATTGTAAAGATGCTTCGTAAAATGAATTAAATGTTCTTGTACTGTTGCCAAAAGGTATTTCTGTTTTATCAGTAAAGGAAAAATTATCTCCTAATAATGCAGTAAGTATTGTAGCAGCAGCATTTGAAGTTACAGAGTGCCCGCTTGTAAATTCGGGAAAAGGGGGTGTTTGAATATAAGGAACCCAGTTGCGGTCAACAATACGATTAATAATTGTTATTGGCCTTATAAGATTGGTCCGGTATTTTTCGTCCCAGCAACTGATGAACGCATCAAAAATAGCAATGCTGGTTAATGCATATACCTGAGATGATTTTGTAAGGGGAATATTTTTTTGAATACAAGCCTGTTGAGCAATCATTATCCAGTGACCACCGGGTGATATTTTATGAATAAAATAATTAAGATGGCCAATGTTTGCAGAAACGTTTGGATTATCATCCCAATAAAGAGCTGTGGCTTTTCGAATGGTATCTAAATTTTTAGCAATACTGTATGTTTCCATCATTGTTTTATAAAACAAAGAACTTTTTACACTGCTAAATACTAATTTTTCTTTAGGAGAAAATTGGGATGCTTTTATTAAAGTTAACGGCCTGATGGTATTCCAGTGTGGCTCTAAACCCTGTGCATAATCTAAAGGAGTAGGTTGCCAGTCTCCGGGTTTATTGGTAACTACATAGCGTATCAAGCCTCTTGATTTTAAATAATTATCTTTCTTTGTCCAGGCAATTATACTATCTGCAACGGTATGGCCATATTGAATGGAGTTTTTAATAATAGTGGTATTTGAATGCAGCATCAATGAATCAGTAAAAGCATTTCTCCAATTCTCAATTTTATATTCGGTGCCTACTAAAGCCTGTGCTACATAAGAAAAAGAAATGCAGGCTGCAACAAAATTATCAATTGATTCACT
>JAYUTC010000419.1:0-2844 GCA_043755395.1 Ferruginibacter sp. | reverse complement strand
TATACTATCCCAGCTCGTTTAAATTTAGCGAAGCGAACTTAAATGAATAATGAAAACCAGGTTGATAGGATGGTCAATAACATCCCCCACTACTTTATAATCCACCCATTTAGTTACCCAAACTTAACAACAGTATTATTTTTGCCTGTATCAAAATCATTTTGATAAATAAAAGAGTAAGTGAAGCAGATGTGTCAGAAGACTACAAAGGTTAACTTCACATAATAACAAGTAGTCATTTTGAGTACTTCGTGCAACAACAAACACTAATGAACACAATAACAGCATCTCATCCGCAAAAACTTTCACTCTATATCATGGCTGCATTGTACATTGCTGCCGGTATCAACCACTTTGTATCGCCAAAGTTTTATGCAGCTATAATGCCTCCCTATATTCCCTTTCACACCCTTGCAATTTTTGTAAGTGGTGCAGCCGAATCTATATTAGGCTTGCTTTTATTGTTCAACCATACCCGCAAAGCTGCCTCATGGGGTATTGTAATATTATTGATTGCGATATTTCCGGCAAATGTGCAGATGTTAGTCAACTATATAAAACAAAACAACCCATTAATATGGGTTGCTGTACTTAGGTTACCGCTGCAGGCGCTACTTATATGGTGGGCACTGAAGCAAAAAAATCTAATAGTTTAAAAGGATTTATTATAAAGCGATCTGCTTTTCTGCAATCATTTTGCGCATATTCATAAGACCATAACGCATACGACCCAATGCAGTATTGATACTACAATTAGTAAGTTGGGCAATTTCTTTGAAACTTAAATCAGCATAGTGGCGTAGCACTATTACTTCTCTTTGTTCTTCAGGTAGCATGTCTACAATCTTTCTAACGCTATCATGGCTTTGAACTTGCATCATTACTACTTCTGCGCTTTCCTCCTTGATATTAAGCGTATCAAAGGTTTCATTGTTGTCTCCGCTAACAATACCCGGAGTACGTTTTACTTTTCTAAAATGATCAACACATAGGTTATGTGCTATACGCATGGCCCATGGCAAAAACTTACCTTCTTCATTGTAACGGTTAGCTCTCAACGTATCAATGATTTTAATAAACACTTCCTGAAAAAGATCCTCTGCAAGAAACTTGTCTTTGACTAAAAAATTGATAGAACTAAATACCCGATCTTTGTAACGTTCTAACAATGCTTCTAATGCACTGTTATCTCCTTCCTGGAATAATTTTACTAACTGATTGTCTGTAGCCGGGTTTAAAGTTGTTTTCATGGAATTAACGGTTATATGGTTTGGATAAAACAGGGTAATTTTATGTCATCAACACTATCCGGGTTTCCCCTTTTGGGATAATTGCTGATAACAATACGAAGAACGCTATTCTTAACCGTTTGCGCTAAGTAGTTAGGCTAAAATGATAACCAAATAGGACATATCCATTTTTGGGGTGATTAAAATGAATAATCATAATACTTAAAATACCTAAGACCTATTGCCAAAAAATACCTGTAGCTGGTATATGAAACAGAAATTGTAATCAATTATTAATATACTATCTGTTCATCAATATACTAGTTAAATTGTTCATGATAACATACCCTAAAACCGTATTACCTTTAGCCCATATTTTTATACCATGATTAATGGGTGGCTAACAAAAGCAGACAAGGAACTTTTTTATATTATCAATCAACAATTGAACTGGCTTCCGATTAATAATATAATGCTAATACTAAGACAGCCTTTTACCTGGATACCTGCTTATCTTTTTTTTCTGCTATTTTTCTTTACAAACTGTCGTAGATACATTGTACCCATTGTGCTACTTTCTATGCTCACATTTGCATTAACAGACTTTACAAGTGCAACAATTTTAAAACCTTTTATTGGCAGGCTAAGACCTTGCCATGACCCTACTATTCCATTTATTATAAATAATCCGGCAGGGTGTGGTGGTCTATTTTCAATGCCTTCATCCCATGCATCTAATCATTTTGGGTTGTCAACTTTATGGTTTCTTATCATCAGGCATACACTCAATCGTAACTGGTATTGGTTGTTTTTATGGGCACTGATAATTGGATATTCACAAGTATATGTTGGGGTACATTTTCCCGGAGATATTTTGGCAGGTGCATTTTTAGGTATATCAGTTGGCTCTTTAGTTTTTCTGTATTTTAAAAAGTGGATTACTTCAATAGATAAAAATCCTTTACAGAATATTAATGCATGAAATCGTTTGATAAAATATTTCCATTCTTGCTGCTTGCCGGTATATTGATAAACTTCAATGGTTTACTCATAGATATTCTGGAACCCGATGGTGCATTGTACGCTACTATTGCCAAACACATAGCATTAACAGGAGATTGGGTAAATCTGTGGGGCGACGGACATGATTGGTTAGACAAACCTCACTTGCCCTTTTGGCTTTGCGCTGCAAGCTTTAAAATATTGGGTATAAATGCATTTGCCTATAAATTACCTGCATTCTTATTTTGGTTAGCAGGCATTTACTTCACTTATAAATTAGCCGCTATATTTTATGACAAGCAAATAGCTAAAGTTGCAGCCATAATCTATGTTTTTGCATTGCATACCACCCTCAACAATTTTGATGTAAGGGCAGAACCCTTTCTAACAACACTATCCATTGGAGCAATTTATTTCTTATATAAAGCACATCTTACCAATAATTGGTTACACATAATAATGGCAGCAATATTTTGCGCCTGCGCCATTTTGACTAAAGGCATTTTTGTACTCATTTCCATTGGTGGAGGCTTTATAATATGGTGGATAATAAGCAGACAATGGAAGCAATTTTTCAACTACCGATGGTACATCATGTTGATTTTGATATTAG
>JAYUTC010000418.1:0-7086 GCA_043755395.1 Ferruginibacter sp. | reverse complement strand
CGGAATATTGTTTCATTGGCAGCTACTTTTTTAAAAGCTGCACCCCATGCCAATAATGTGTCAATATCAATCATCATTTTAAAAAATATTAATTGCTTAAATAATGATTAAATCTATTTGTATTCAGTTTTGGGTTACATGATGGTAATTATACCAGCTTATGATTAAAATCATATTAAATTGGGGATAATAAATTTTATAGTATAAAATTTTTGAGGAATGTTCATTTTTTGAGGATCAATAGGTTTAAAAATTATTTCTTTTAATGTTATGATTCTACGCATAAATAAAAATCTTAAGCTGCTGTAATCTTGTGCAATCATTATAAAACCCAAAATAGAATTATTATGAAAAAATTTTCGATCCTGTTAAGTATAGTAATATTTATCGCTGCTTGTGGAGGAGGAGCCGGTAGTGATGTAAAAGCCACTACAGATGCCGGGGATACAAAAGCCACAACAGCTAATGGTAACCCATCTTACGATCCTAACAGAGGGGAAGGGAAATTTACAAAAGTAGAAATTGGTGCTACTTTGGATAATGCAATGGCAGCAAATGGAGAAAAAATATTTGGAGTTAAATGCAGTAGCTGCCATAAACTAACTGCTGAAAAATTGGTTGGCCCGGGTTGGACTGGGGTTACCAGCCGGCATGCTGCTGAGTGGATTATGAATTTTGTGACGAATACAGATGAGATGTTGAATAAAGATCCCAAAGCACAAGCTCAATTGGAAATTTGTTTAGTACGTATGCCCAATCAAAATTTGGCCGACGAAGATGCAAGGGCATTATATGAGTTTATGAGAAAAAATGATGGCGTTAAATAAACCTAAATATCTAAAACAATCAATATGAAAAGAATAAATTTAATAACATTAGCTGTTTTCAGCTTTAGTTTATTGTTGGGCTTTAATGCCTGTAAACCCAAAAATGCCGGTAATGCAGTTAGTTCGGATGCTGCTGCAAAAGCCTATGTAGCACCGGGGAAATATGACGAGTTCTACAATTTTGTGTCCGGTGGCTTTAGCGGACAAATGAGTGCCTACGGTTTACCATCGGGCCGTTTACTGCGTGTAATTCCTGTATTTTCTGTTGACCCGGAAAAGGGTTATGGATACAGCGAAGAAACAAAACCGATGTTGAACACTTCGCATGGTTTTGTACCTTGGGATGATCTGCACCACGTGCAAATGTCCAAAACAAATGGTGATTACGATGGTCGTTGGGCTTTTGGTAATGCCAATAATACCCCACGTGTGGCAAGAATAGATTTAAAAACTTTTAGGACTGCAGAAATAATTGAGTTACCTAATAGTGGAGGCAATCATAGTTCTCCGTTTATTACCGAAAATACAGAATATGTAGTTGCAGGTACCCGTTTTAGTGTACCTCCGGATGATGTAAATGGGGATGTGCCTATTAATACCTATAAACAAAATTTTAAGGGAACCTTAAGTTTTATTAGTGTAGCCAAAGAAGATGGTAAAATGGATATCTCTTTTCAAATTCAATGCCCCGGAGTAAATTTTGATTTAAGCAGAGCAGGCAAAGGGGTATCTCATGGATGGTTTTTCTTTTCATGTTATAATACTGAGCAGGCAAATACTTTACTGGAAGTTAATGCTTCACAAAGGGATAAGGATTTTATTATGGCAGTTAACTGGAAAAAAGCAGAAGAATACCTGAAGGCAGGAAAAGGCAAAAAGCAATCTGTTAGGTATGCACATAATACTTATAGCGATAAAACACATTCTGCCACATCCGAAATAAAAACAGAAGTTACCGTACTTGATTCAAAACAACTTAAAGATATTTGTTATTTTTTCCCCTGCCCTAAATCACCCCATGGATGTGATGTAAGCCCAACAGGTGAATACATTGTTGGTAGCGGAAAATTAGCTGCCTTAATTCCAGTTTTTAGTTTTGATAAATTACAAAAAGCAATTGCTGCAAAAGATTTTATCGGCGATTATGATGGTATTCCAATTCTTAAATATGAGTCTGTTTTATATGGAGAAGTTAAAAAACCGGGCCTTGGTCCTTTACATACCGAGTTTGATAATAAAGGCAATGCCTATACCTCTATGTTTGTTTCATCAGAAGTGGTAAAATGGAATATTAAGGATTTAAAAGTACTGGACAGGGTACCTACGTATTATTCAGTGGGTCATTTATGTGTGGCTGGGGGGGATACTAAAACACCCAATGCTAAATATATGGTTGCCTATGATAAAATAACCAAAGACCGTTATTTGCCAACAGGTCCGGAGTTATCGCAAAGCGCACAGTTATACGATATCAGTGGCGATAAGATGCAATTAATTTTAGATTTTCCTACAATTGGAGAACCGCATTATGCCCAAATAATACCAGCTGACCTTATTAAAAACAATTCGCTGAAATTTTTTAAAATTGAAGAAAATAAAAATCCTTTCATGTCTAATGGCGAAGGGGCAACAAAAGTTGTAAGAGAAGGAAATAAAGTACATGTATATATGACAGCTATTCGCTCTCACCTAACACCAGATAATATTGAAGGTATAAAAATGGGAGATGAAGTTTATTTTCATGTTACCAACCTGGAGCAGGACTGGGATGTACCACATGGTTTTGCAATAAAAGGAGCAGCAAATGCTGAATTACTGGTTATGCCGGGCGAAACACAAACATTAAAATGGAATCCTGATAAAACAGGTATTTTCCCTATGTATTGTACCGATTTCTGTAGTGCATTGCACCAGGAAATGACTGGCTATATTAGGGTATCACCCGCTGGAAGTAATGTACCATTGTTATTTAGTACCGGTAAAAATTATCCCGCATCAGATACTGCAAAGAAAAAATAAGTGTATTGAGCAGAAAAGAAGGGGGCAGGTTTTTATCCCTGTCCCTTTTTATTTTCATTTACATAAATATTACGCATGCATACAACTCGTTTACAAAATTGGGTTAGGTTAATTTTAATACTTTGTGGTGCAGGATTAATAGCAGTTTTATTTTTTCCCATGTGGAGAATTGATTTAGATGCACCACAATATCCTGAAGGATTAAGGTTGTTGATTTATCCTGATAAACTGGGAGGTAATGTAGATATCATTAATGGATTGAATCATTATATTGGTATGAAAACAATGCATACTGTTGATTTTATTGAGTTTACTTTATTGCCATATATCATTGGCTTTTTTGCTGCAGCTTTTATTTTGGCAGCAGTTATAAATCGAAAAAAAATACTTAATCTGTTATTTTTTTTATTTGTTGGGTTTGGTATTTTAGCTATGTACGATTTTTGGAAATGGGAATATAACTATGGTCATAATTTAAATCCTGATGCAGCAATCATTGTTCCCGGAATGGCATACCAACCTCCTTTAATTGGATTTAAGCAACTTCTTAACTTTGGAGCTTACTCTTTGCCCGATATTGGCGGTTGGATTTTTGTTGGTGTGGGCACATTATTACTTTTATGTGTAGTTGCAGAATGGAGGATGGCTGTAAAAATAAAAAATAAAATAAATACCACAGCGGCTTTATTATTTTTATCTGTAACAATACTATCATGTAATGCCAGGCCCGAACCCATTAAAACAGGTGTTGATAATTGTTATTTCTGTAAAATGACAGTAAGTGATATACGTTATGGTGCAGAGATTGTAACAACAAAAGGGAAAATATATAAGTTTGATGATGTGCATTGTGTTATTTCTTTTTTGCAGGCAAAGGATTTGGCATCCGTATCAATAAAAGAAATTTATCTTACTGATTTTTGCGGAAGTCATCAATTGATAAACGTAAATAAATCTTACCTTTTAAAGAGTGACAATTTAAGAAGTCCGATGGGGGGTAATATTGCGGCTTTTGATAACCGTGATAGTTTAGTAAAAATACAACAGCATTATAACGGCAGCCCAGTTAACTGGAATGAATTAATAAAATAATGAAAAAAATAATTTTCATATCAATTCTGTTAAATATCACATCTTCAATAAAAGCAAAAATCATACATGCAGGAAAGCAACAGGCTATTAGTTCAATACAACAGGCATTAATTATTGCTGTTAATGGCGATACTGTTATGGTGGAAGCAGGCATTTATCATGAAAAAAATATAATAATAAATAAAACCATTTTTTTAATCGGTTTAAATCATCCGGTTTTAGATGGGGATCATCAATATGAAATTATTTCAATAAAGGCAGATGGAGTATTAGTGGAAGGATTTAAAATTGTTCATTCAGGTGTTTCAAGCATAGAAGATTTTGCAGGCATAAAAATTTATCATTCCAGGGATGTTGTAATCCGTAATAATATATTGGATGATACCTTCTTTGGTATATATGCACAATATGGCACCAATTGCACCATCGAAAAAAATACACTTGTTTCCTATAATACACAGGAGCAGCAAAGCGGTAACGGTATACATTGCTGGAAAAGCGACAGTATGCGAATTATTGCCAACACAATATCGGGTCATAGAGATGGCATTTATTTCGAGTTTGTTACAAACTCCGTTATCTGGCGTAATACTTCAATTAAGAATATCCGTTATGGTTTACATTTTATGTTTAGTAATAATGACGCATATATTACCAATATTTTTAAAAATAACGGTGCCGGTGTTGCAGTAATGTTTTCCAGTAAAGTAAAAATGTTTCATAATTATTTTGAAGAAAACTGGGGAGATGGAGCCTATGGTTTGTTATTAAAAGAAATTTCTGACAGTTATATCGAAAACAACAGGTTTACCAAAAACACTATAGGTATTCATATGGAAGGCGCCAGCCGAATTGCTATGCAAAAAAATGTTTTTAAAAATAATGGATGGGCTTTAAAAATTCAGGCAAGCTGTATGGATATTGAACTAAGTAATAATAATTTTATTAGTAACACTTTTGATGTAGGTACAAATGGAAGTTTGGTTTTAAATACTTTCAACCACAACTATTGGGATAAGTACGAAGGTTATGATTTGAATAAAGATAAAATCGGGGATGTTCCTTACCGGCCGGTAAGTATGTATTCTATGATTATAGAACAAAATCCGCCTGCAATGATTTTATTCCGAAGTTTCATGACTGCACTTCTGGATAAGACAGAAAAAGTATTGCCAACGCTTACACCCGAGAATTTAAAAGACAATCATCCATTAATGAAACCATTACCATTATGATAATAGCAAGCAATGTTTCAAAAAAATTTGGTAAACTAACGGCATTGGATAATGTTTCGGTAACATGTAACAAAGGTGAGTGTATTGCCTTGATAGGACCAAACGGAAGTGGTAAAACCACTTTAATAAAAAGTATATTAGGAATGGTGGTATGCAACAGTGGTTTTATTACTTTCAACGGAAAAAATATTTTGCACGATTGGCAATACCGGTCACATATTGGTTATATGCCTCAAATAGGCCGCTATCCTGATAATATGACAATTGGACAAATGCTTGATATGATGAAGGATATACGCCACAAAAAAAATACTGTATTTGACGAAGACCTGGTAAAGCAATTTAAATTAAATGAATTACTGGGTAAGCGGATGAGAACTTTATCAGGTGGCACCCGGCAAAAAGTAAGTGCGGCGCTGGCTTTTTTATTTAATCCTGATGTGTTGATTCTTGATGAACCAACTGCAGGACTGGATCCGGTTGCATCGGAAATGTTAAAAGAAAAAATTATTACCGAAAAAAAGAAAGGTAAACTTGTTTTAATAACATCACACATTTTAAGTGAACTGGATGATTTGGTAACACAGGTAATTTATATGCAGGATGGCAGCCTTAAATTTCATAAAAATATTGAAGACTTAAGAGCAGAAACGGGGCAGGAAAAATTATCGAAAGCAATTGCTAGTGTAATGATAAAAATAAACGGATGAAAAAAATTATTAAATATGTAATCATAGATATCCTGCGTAATAAAATTATGCTGGCATATACATTATTTCTACTCTTAATTTCGTTAAGTGTTTTTAACCTGGAAGACAATTCATCAAAAGGCTTACTGAGCTTACTAAATATAATTTTAATAATTGTTCCATTGGTGAGTATGCTTTTTTCTGCCATCTATGTATACAATAGTGCCGAGTTTTTAGAATTACTGGTGAGTCAGCCATTAAAAAGAAAAACTATATGGCTTAGTGTTTTTACAGGGCTTGCCTTCTCGCTTGCTCTGGCATTTTTTATTGGCGCAGGGATACCTATTTTATTATACGAAGCCACTGCAACCGGATTTATGATGCTGGGCACAGGATTATTATTAACAGTAATTTTTGTGTCCATTGCAATGCTTGCAGCAGTATTAACCAGAGATAAAGCAAAAGGTATTGGTGTAACTATTTTATTGTGGCTGTATTTTTCATTGTTGTTTGATGGACTGGTATTGTTTTTATTATTTCAATTTTCTGATTATCCTGTAGAAAAAGCAATGGTAGGTGTAAGTGCATTAAACCCAATTGATTTAAGCAGGATACTCATTCTGTTAAAAATGGATGTATCTGCATTAATGGGCTATACCGGTGCAATTTTTAAAAACTTTTTTGGTACGCAAGCAGGAGTATTATTATCATTTTTAGTGTTATTTACCTGGATACTTATACCCACATGGTTGTCGTTGAGAAAGTTTAATCGTAAAGATTTATAATAATGAATTTGGTTTAAAACTAATCAGTATGAAAAAGGATATTGAATCAAAAGAAGATATACATCTATTGGTAAATAACTTTTATGAAAAGATAAAAGCTGATGAAACAATTGCATACATTTTTAAAGATATCGCAAAAGTAAATTGGGAAAAACATTTACCGGTAATGTATAGCTTTTGGGAAAATACGTTATTTTATACCGGTACTTACGAGGGTAACCCCATGGAGCTACACAAACATTTACACCGGCTGATGCCCTTAACCACCGAACATTTTAAACAATGGATTAAACTTTTTAATAACTCTGTAGACGAATTGTTTGAAGGTAAAAATGCCAGCCTGGCAAAACAAAGAGCTATAAGCATTGCTACTGTTATGCAGGTAAAAATTCTATCAGAATATGCCCCAATCGACAAAATATATTGATAATAACAAAAA
>JAYUTC010000417.1:0-7090 GCA_043755395.1 Ferruginibacter sp. | reverse complement strand
TTTTAAAAGCGTTTCAATCAATTGATTATTACGATAAGGCGTTTCAATAAAAATGATGGTGCTGCGTTTTTTTTGCGATGTGGCTTCCAGTTCCTTTATGGTTTTAATCCTTTCGCCATTGTCAATTGGCAGGTAGCCAAAAAATTCAAATTGCTGTCCGTTCATACCACTTGCCATTAATGCCAAAAGAATAGAACTTGGCCCCACTAATGGTTTAATAATTGCATTCAATTGTTGAGCAGCAGCTATTAATATTTGTCCAGGGTCTGCAATACCAGGGCACCCTGCTTCGCTTATAATGGCAATATTTTTTTGTGCAGCTATTTTTTCTTTTAAAGTACTTATTAATTCTTCTTCGGCTTTATGCATGGTAAACCACTCATAGTCATCAATAATAATTTCTTTGCAGATACTTTTTAAAAATCGCCGGGCAGTTCTTTCATTTTCTGCAAAAATTACTGTACAATCTTTTACTGCATCAATAATATAGTTAGGTATTGTATTTATTGCTGCTTCATCCAACACACTTGGAACTAAATAAATTGTACTTGTCATCAATATAAAGTTGTAGGATTTATAAGTGTTTGAAGTGTTATAATTTTTAATTACTTACTACTCATCATTGCCAACTCACTTTCTTTATTGCCATATAAACTAATAGTGGCTGCTATAACAGCATACCCTGGAGCTAGTATCCAGCCTAAAATGGGAATTATATGCATCATATAAAAAATAATACCATTGCCAATTGCCAAACCTTTATGTCTGCCAATAAATGCAATGCTTTGGGATGTTGATAATTTATGGCGTTCACAACTGTAATCCAGCATAGAAAAACCAAGATAATAGCATTCTATAATCAAACCAATTAAAGGTGTTATCCAACCAATAACCGGGATGAAAGCAAGGATAAAAATTGATACAGCATAAACTGTTTGCCATAACATATTTCTTAATGCAATCCGTATTCCTCTTAAGATATCTTTTAGTAACTGCGTAAAGCTGAAAGGAAAATCTTTGCCTTCCATTATAGCTTCTGTTTTTTCGCTTAAATAAGCAAAAAGCGGTGACCCAAGAATAAGAAACAAATATTTAAAAAGAGAAAAATAAAATAGCATTAATACCAGATGAAGGATAATTTGTGCAAAAATTACAAACCAGCTTAACCAACTATTTTGCATTTTTTGAATCCATTCTTTTACCCCCGTTTTTAGCAGCATAAAATCTATTACACTATTACTCGATTTCCAAAACAGGTAAATACCAATGCAAAAAAGTATGGAATAAATTAAACCGGATATAAAAATCCATTTCCAAAGCCGGTGTTTGATAATAAACCGGTGTGTTTGAAAATAAGACTGTATTGAAATAATGATTTCTTTTAGCATTTTAAAGACAAACTGGTATTAGTTAATTTATTATTTTAGCTTTAAAGTTAAAGATATAATGAAGAAGTTATCTTTTGAATTTTATGACCGGGAAAATGTTACTCAAATTGCAAAAGACTTATTAGGTAAAATTCTTATTACAAAATTTAATGGTATTTTAACAACAGGTATGATTGTAGAAACTGAAGCATACATTGGTCTTACAGACAAAGCCTCACATTCATTTAATGGAAGGCGAACAGCCCGAAATGAACAAATGTATGGACAGGCAGGGACAGCCTATGTTTATATTTGTTATGGTATGCATCATTTATTTAATGTAATTACAAATAAAAAAAATATTCCTGATGCAGTTTTAATACGGGCTGTTGAACCAATAAAAGGTATTGAAACTATGCTTAAAAGAACAGGTAAATTAAAATTGGATAATACATTAACCAAAGGGCCGGGCAACGTTGGTAAGGCATTTGGTATAAATAAAGAACATACAGCATTTAATTTAGTAGGAAACAAAATATTTATTTGTGATGATGCCATATATTTTAAAAAAGAAGAAATTGGAGCCAGTAAACGTATTGGTGTAGAAAGTGCCGGCCCGGCAGCATTATATCTTTATCGTTATTTTGTTAAAGGGAATAAATATGTGAGCGGCTTTCCAAATAGTTAACTTGGGTAAATGTTTTTTTACATAAAAATTAACCGTCAATACATTTACCAATTACAAAATCGGGGAGTCTTAAAATTCCTTTTTTATAAAAGTAGAAACAGGTTTATAAGATCATCTTTAAATAATAGTAAACGCATTAGCTAAAATAAAATTCACAAATAAATATTTACTTAACAAAAAACTCCCGCTTAAAAAAACAGGAGTTTAAATTCTAAATCATTTACGTTTTTATCGGACTAATACTTCGCCCGATTTAATTTTTTTGCCGGTAGCATCACTCAAAACAACATAGTATATACCGCTTCCATTTCTTCTTAAATCAATATCCAGCAATTGGTAAGCCTGGGTTACAATTGTTTCTTTATAATAAACCTTTTCGCCTTTACTGCTAAAGATGGTTATAATTTGTTTGGTACTTGAACCACCCTGATTGTAATAAACAACAGAGAATTTACCATCATTAGGGCTTGGATAAATGAATAATTTGCTATTAGCAGAATCTAGTATGGTAATAACCTGGGATTGATTAATACAGCCATTTGCATCCGAAACTGTTACTCTGTAAGCTCCAATATTAGCAATATTTACCGATTGGGTATTGGAACTGTTGTTAAGTATTGTATTGTTTTTAAACCATAAATAATTAATTGGTGTTGCGGTACTGCTGGCATTTGCTGTAAGTATGGTAACCAAACCTGGGAAAAGATTTTTATAAGGAGCAGCGTTTAATGAGATAGTTGGAAGTGGATTTACAAGTACAGATACATTACCAGACATTTGTTGTGTACATCCCGTTGTGGCATTTGTTGCCAGTACTGTATAGTTGCCAGCAGATGATTTATTTCCAAAATTTATTGGAGCACCTGTGCCAACCAAGGCGATTCCATTATTCAATCCATTTAATTGTAATTGATAATTAATTCCTAAAGAGGAATTGCTTAATCCAACTGCAACACCATTGCCTCCTATGCAATAAGCTCCACCTCCCGTAACACTGTACATAGCAGGTGCAGGATTAATATTCAATATGGCTGCACCTGAGTAGATAAATCCACAAGGCGCTAAACCCGAAATAACACAACGGTACTGGTAGCTGTTTAAACTAAAGCCTACACCACTTAAATTTAACGAGGCAGCTGTTGCACCTGTATAAATACTACTATTGGTTATATTAGTAAAGGATACTCCACCGTTTGTACTTACCTGCCATTGATATGTTGGTGACGAGCCTGCAGCAGTAACACTAAAGATGCCATTACTGTTTTCGCATAAAGTATAATTCGTTGGGTTTGTACTTATGCTTACAGGTGTATAAACGGTTAGTGTAGATATATTGGTAGTTGCAGATGGAATACATGTGCCACTTACAATGCAACGGTATTTGTAAGTATTCATACCAGCTGTTGCCCCTGTTATGATTATAGTAGCTGTAGTAACATTTGAATAAACACCACTATTGGTAAGACTAGTATAAGTAATGCCTCCATCGGTACTTAATTGCCATTGATAATTTAAAGCTGTACCTGTTGCTGTTACAGTAAAGGCAGTATTTTGTGATGCACAAATTACACTGCCTGAATTGGGTTGTAAAGTAATTGCAGGCGCAGTATTTACAGTTAATAATGCAGCAGTGGAGTTTATGGAAGGGCAGTTACCGGAAACAATACAACGATATAAATAATTGTTGAAAGTTGCGGCAACACCTGTTAATGTTAAAGTGGCAGCAGTTACACCTGAATAAATTCCTCCATTGGAAAGGTTATTATAACTTACTCCTCCATTGGCACTTTCCTGCCATTGATATGTTACTGTACCGGTTACGCTAACACTAAAATCGGTTGATCCTCCGGCACATAATACAGAGTTAACAGGCTGCGAATTAATAATAAGCGTACTGCCAACAGTTAGAATTGCAGCATTTGATGTTGCTGCCGGAGCACAAGTGCCATTTACAACACATTTGTATTGGTAATTATTTTGAGTAAGTAAGGCAACAAAATTATATGTGGATAAAGTTGCACCCGCAATATTATTAAATGTTGTTCCTCCATTAGTACTTTCCTGCCATTGATAAGTTAAGCCGGATCCGGATGCCACAACACTGAAAGCAACATTATTACCTGCACAAACACCATTATTGGTTGGTTGATTTATTATAGTAGGAGTTGCATTTATTAAAAGAGTAACAGCATTGGAGTTTATTGGTGTACATGCACTGCTGATAATACAGCGGTATAGATATCCTGTTAAGGTAATTGAAGCTGAAGTTATATTTAGTGTATTTGTTGTTACAGTGGAATATGGCGCTGCATTACTTAAGTTGGTATATGAAACTCCTCCATTAGTACTTACCTGCCACTGATAGCCTAAAGAGGTACCGGTTGCGGTAACACTAAATAAAGTATTTGTGTTTGCACAAATAGTACTGTTTACAGGTTGATTGGTTATTAGTGCAACTGTATTAACTGTTAATAATGCAGTATTAGAAGTGGTAGTTAAAGGAGCACAATCACCTGTTACAATACAGCGGTATTGATAATTATTCATTGTAATAATAACACCGGTAAGCGTTAATATTGTTGTATTGGCTCCTCCATATATACCACCATTGGTAATATTATTCCATGTGCCACCACCATTGATACTTTCCTGCCACTGATACCCTGTGCCTGTTGCTGTTAAAGTAAATGTAGCAGTATTGGAAATACAAACTGAACTATTTGAAGGTTGAGTAATAATTGTTGCAGAATTACAACCTGATGGAATATTTGCAGTCCATAATCCACGACCATAGGTAGACGCCAATAATGTGCGATCAGAACTTCTATATTTTAACATTGTAGTTCTTACTGTTGGGAAAGAGGTACTTGGCGTCCAAACAGTACTTCCACCATTTAATAAATCGGTTTCCCAAACGCCTACTTCTGTAGCAATATAGGCTTTGTTATTATTATCAGGGTTAAATATGGCCCAATAAACAGGTATATCGGGTAAGTTTCCATCTACACCTGTCCAGGAAGTGCCGCCATTTGAAGTAACCCATACATTAGTTACACCATAACTGGAGAAGCAGGCTATAATATTTTGATCGCTATTGCCTGTTACAATTGCATTGGCATAACCAGCCATACCAGCACCTGTAATATTAACATCAACTGGAGCAGCACCATCAGCATCATCTACTTTTATAATCCGGCCTGCACCTGTTCCAAAATAAACCCTGTTTGGAGTAAAAGGAGAAACAGTTACTGCGGATACTGTGCTTCCATTAAAACTGGTTATTGGAATTAATGAGGAAGAATTACCAGTTTGAGGATCATTCCATCTTAAATACTGCCCTGCACTATGACTGCAATACATGTGATTATTCAAATCATCATAATCAAAAGGGTTAATAAATTCACCAGCACTGCTGGAAAAGTTTACACTACTCCAATTAGCTCCGCCATTTGTACTTCTCCTGTATTGATTATAAATATATGCTCCATACTGATATTGTGGTTGGTCCTGATCAATATCAACATAAGCACCATCGCCACCAGTTACCTCAACTGAACTGGTTAACCCGGCACCATTAAGTTGATGGGTACCATTATCTTGTGCACCTGCTAAAAAATAATTAGTTGAAGAAGGATGTATTGCACAGGAATAAAATTCTTTTAAACGCAGGCCTACATTCCTGTCTGATGAAGTTGTTCCGCCATCTGCAGAATAAAAAATTCCCCCATCGCATCCAAACAAAAATTTGTTTCCATTATCATACCATAAACTGGTATGCTGATCGGCATGTACATATTGCCCGCTTAATCCAACCCAGGCAGAAATTTTTATCCAGCTTACACCACCATCAATTGTTCTGTAATTATCTAAACCACCTATTATACATTGGTCAGAATTTGAAGGATTGATAGCATTGGCCAATGCATACCAACCTTGCCCACTTGCCCAACCACCGGTTGGCTGGCCTGTTGTTGGAGCCCAGTTGTCACCTCCATCTATAGACTTATAAATTGTAGGCACCTGGTTACTAACACAAGGTAAAGCGTACAAAGTGTTTCCGTTAACAGCAATTTCTGCTCGTTGAGTGCCCGAAACAAATGTAGTGGTTGGTGTAGTCCAGCCAGCGCTTGTAACTGTTGATGGGATATCAGTAAATCTATAACCCATAGTAGAAGAAATACCGGTAACAACATGTAATCTGCCAGGGCCAGTTGTAGAGGTAATTTCTAAATCACAAATGCGGTTACTCAACCCTGTTGGAGTAATATCTGTCCAGGTTGTTCCACCATTTGTTGATCGCATAAGGCCTGCACCACTGCTAATTCCGTTAGAAGCTAAATAAACATTTCCCTGGTAATCGCATAATATTTTTGAAGAACGTGTATAATTACTTGTACTTGGCAGTTGAGCCCAGGTTACACCATGATCTGTACTTTTGAAAACGCCTATACCTAATTCTCCACCATAATAAGCTTCACCTGTGCTGAAATAAAGGGTATTAAAATTTGTTGGGTCTTGAGTAATGGCTGATATAATCATATTACCCAAATAATCATTTACCAATGTCCAAGTAGCCGGAGCAGCAGTAATATCAGAAGTTTTCCAGATTCCTCCCATATCACCACCAATAAATACGGTCTTTCCGGTAGCATCTGCTTTATCTACTAATATTGCATCAATTCTTCCACTGGTAACACCATTGTTGGCTCTTGTGTTTCCATTTGAAGGGCCTACAACATCTGTGTAAGATCCTCTTTCTGTCCAGCTTAAAGCCGAAATCATATTGGGTGAATTGGCAAATTGTTCTTTTAATTGCTTTGTTTGTAATACTGCTTCCCACATCTTATCGCTGGGCACTTTTCCTGTAAATGGATTTTTTGTCCTTTTAAATTGAAATTCTGCAGCCTTTTCAGGTCCGTCATATTTATCATTTTCTTCCTCTGACAGATTATTATTGGCATCTTTATTTTGTGAGCCATTTATTATAAAAAATAAACTTAATATAGCGATAACTAATGCAGGCAAAAAAAGCAGG
>JAYUTC010000416.1:0-2848 GCA_043755395.1 Ferruginibacter sp. | reverse complement strand
TTTCTACCTGCCTTGTAAAAGCACCTGTAATAATAATGTTTTCGGCCCCAAATAATTTCTCTAAATATGCTATAATCTGAGGTACTACTGCTTCCACTTGCGGATATAAATAACTGCCTTTGTTGTGTAAATAATATTCAATGGTTTCAATAATGTTTTGTTGTGTTTTTTCACCAAATCCTTTGTATAATTTTAAACGGTTTTCCTGGCATGCATATAATAATTCACCAACACTTTCTATTTCCATTTCTTTCCAGATAGTATGAATTTTTTTAGGACCAATACCTTTTATATTAAGTAATTCAACAACACCATTTGGTGTTTTTTCAAGTATTTGCTGCAGTACTTTTAATTCACCTGATTGTAAAATTTCAATAATTTTTTTTCCGTTTGAATCACCAATACCTTTTATCTGGCAAATTTTTTCAACAGGAGTATTGTTTAATTGTTCGGTTAATTTTTCAATATTAAATGCAGCAATTGAATAGCTTTTTGCCTTAAAACTATTTTCTCCATGTATGTCCATAAGCTTGCCCAAAATCGAAAAAATATCCGCAATTTGGTAATTATCCATTTTTCAAAAGTAATAAAATCCAAAATAAGCAAGCCTGAATTTTTAAAAAAATCAGGCGAATTGAACTATTAGGTTTAAAAAAAAGAAAGATTATTTTTAAATTATTGTAGGTTTTTTAATTAAAATCTATGTTTAAAATTGATTTTTTAAAAATAAAATAGTTGCAAAAAAAACAGTAATCAGAATAACTGATTATTGCTAAAAATAAAGAGGCAAAAAAAATAATCAGCTGTAATATGCGCCCACAAAGGGTTGTATAAAAGAAAAGCCCCGGTAAAATTACCAGGGCTTCCGTATTTTTTTGCTTTAAAAAGCAAAGCTTACTTTTTCTTAGCAGCTTTTTTTGCAGCTTTTTTAGGAGCAGCTTTTTTTGCAGCTTTTTTAGGAGCAGCTTTTTTAGGAGCAGCTTTTTTTGCAGCTTTTTTCTTTGTTGCCATTTTTTTAAATTTAATTGGTTAGTAAATAATACTTAAAAATATAAATATTTTTTAAACTAACAAAAAAAATTATTATTTTTTAAGCAGTTGCTTCAACTTCCGCAATTGAAACAATAGTTCTGTCACCTTTACTTTTTCTAAATTCAACCAGGCCATCGGTTAATGCAAAGATGGTAAAGTCTCTTCCAACACCAACATTTTTGCCGGGATGATAAACAGTTCCTCTTTGACGTATGATGATGTTACCTGCAAGTGCTGGTTGACCACCAAAAATTTTTACGCCTAATCTTTTGCTTTGTGAATCTCTACCGTTTTTTACGGAACCTTCACCTTTTTTGTGTGCCATTGTTATTAGTTTTAAGTTTTAAGTTTTATGTTTTAAGCTAAACAAATATTTTTATAAACGTTTTACTAAACACTTTTTACTTACAACTTTGTTATGCGATTGCTGTTACTTTAATATGTGTATACTGTGTACGGTGACCGTGTTTTTTACGGAAACCTTTTCTTCTTTTCATTTTAAAGGCAATAACTTTTTCACCCTTAATAAGATCGCTGATTATTTCAGCTTTAACTACTGCTTTAACATCAGAACCGATAACAACTTTTCCGTCATTATCTGTCATTAATACTTCTGCAAATTCTACCTGGTCTCCGGTATTACCTGCAATGTGAGGCACATATAAGCTGTCGCCTGCTTTAACTTTAAATTGCTGACCTGCTATTTTTACTACTGCTAACATAAATATCCCAAATTTAGGACGGCAAAGGTAGGGGTTTTAGGTGTAAATTCTTTCAATAAAATAGAAAAAATATATCCACTTAAATTTGTCATTTGGGGACAAATCATACATTATTACCTGAAAATCAGCGCTAAACAATTCTATAAAGGCTATAAACTGTATATATTCGCCTTTAGTTATGAACTATTTATTGCGCTTAATACAGATAATTTATACCCTTTATGGGTTTATTTTATTTATAGCATTTCTATTTCTAATATTTCCTTTAGTAGTAATTGCCTCTTTTTTCGGCAAGATTAAGGGGGGTAATTTTATATATAAACTTTGCCATTTTTGGGCCGATTTCTTTTTATTTATATTGGGAATACACCAACAATATATATATGAGAGTAAACAAGACCATCAAAAACAGTATGTTTTTGTGTTTAATCATATAGCTTATTTGGATATCCCATTTATTATGAAAGCAATTCCTAAACAACATTTTAGAGTTTTGGGAAAAGCGGAAATGGCTAAAATTCCGGTATTTGGCTATTTATATAGGAATACAGTAGTTTTAGTGGATAGAAAAGATGCTAATAATCGGGCTAAAAGTGTGCTGCAACTAAAAAGTGTTATCAAAAAGGGTATTTCAATTGTCATAAGTCCGGAAGGTACATTTAATATGACGCATAAACCTTTAAAAGAATTTTATGATGGGGCATTCAGAATTGCTATTGAAACTCAAACACCTATAAAACCCATTTTATTTCTGGATGCTTATGATAGAAATAGCTATAAAAGTATTTTTTCATTGACTCCGGGTAAATCGAGAATTGTTTATTTAGCAGAAATATCTGTTGAAGGACTTACTATTAATGATATACAATTTTTAAAAGGAAAAGTGTATCAAATAATGGAAGAGAAGTTAATTGAGTATAAAGCCAGTTGGATAAAACCCTAAACCTCTGAAGGGTATTTCGATTAGAAAAAATACCTGGGATCTTCTACACAATTGTTTCTTTAATTTTACTACCAAACTTTAGATAACTTTAGAAGCCATTGATGAATGCAAAAAATGAAATATTATTTTCCGAACCTTCTTCGGGTTTTTG
>JAYUTC010000415.1:0-2852 GCA_043755395.1 Ferruginibacter sp. | reverse complement strand
ATCACTTTCAATATCATCATATTCTGCCTTGGCAGCCTTCATCCAATAACCACTAAAATAGCTTGAAGAAAGGCTGCTGGCTTTATCATCTAAAAACTCTTCGCTGTCTGTATTTTTAGCCACTTCGCCAGGCTTTTTGGTATCCATATATTTACTACCAAACCCTTTATAACCCAAAGAAATGTTCATGCGTATAAAGGGTAACTGCATGCCAGGTGCAACCCAAAGCGATGTTTCAAAAGGAGCAATATTATTTTTTACAACATCAACAATAATATCCTTATCATCATTTTTGCTTACCTGTAGTTCTGGTGCAGTATTATAGCTGCGGTATTCTATTGCATACTTTTTACCCAGTTGTGCATGAAACGAAAGACTAAGTACAGGTGCATCATCAAAAAGCAGCACCCGGTAAAGTTTGTTACTTAATTCATTTGTCATAAACTGTTCGGTGGCAATAAAATAATCCAGAATATCACCTGGCTGCAAATCGGGGATGGCCACTTTAGCTCTTTTTTCTGTTGTTGCATCTTTGGTAAGAACAATATCATCTGCATTTATTTCCTTAATACTGCCATTTGGTTTTATTACCCTGATGCCAATATAAGAAGTGGTTTTTTCAGAAGTGTAAAAACCGCTAGATTTTTCAAACTGTGTAAAACTTAATTCAGAATACTCTGTAACCGCATTTTTATCATTTAATTTAATTAATTCTCTTACTATTTCAACAATATTTTGTTCTCTTTTAGGGCCAAAACCAAGTCCATAAAAAGCAAACTTAGATTTACTGTCGGCAGATAGTTCGGTATGACGGGCCAGTACAACTTTGGATGCATTTACATATTGCGGAGGTACAGGTTTTACTTTAAATTGCTCCTTATCCCAGGCCCAAACTGTTTTGCGCATTTCCTCCGATTCTTTACGGTATTTTTCAGCGTCTTTAGTTTGTGCAATTACATTAGAAAAGGCTGCGGAAAAAATAATTGCAATCGATAAAATACAATGTTTCATTAAAGGTTAATTTTTTTGAGTGATTACAATTTGCTGATTATAAAAACTGTTCAGTTGATCTATATCTTTATTCCATTGCAAAAAATTCTCAGGCTTTATTTCTGACTGGTTAAGGATGATTTCATTTTTATATAAAACTTTTCCTGCAACATTATTATAGGATGCAGTAAAACTATAGCCCGGCTGTTTTATCAATAATTTTTCGGGTAAAGCATTTATTATTTTCCCTGCAGGTATTTGTATTTCTGTTTCAAAAATTAAATTGTTTTTAAATTGAAACCAATAGGGTAATTTTCTTTTTGAAGTATCAATTTTAAAATTATCAAGATTACGACGATTATCAGTATCCAAATAAGTTTCTTTATCAAAAACAGTCAGTATACCTTTCCACAGTATATCATACTCAACTTTTAAATCGAGGTTATAATTAGAAAGGTTATCAATTTTTAAGTTACTTATTTCAAAGTTTTGTTTACCCTCAGCCAAAAATTGTTTTAAGGCATTTTCCTGTTTTTCCTGTTTAATATCATTTAATCCTGCTAATAACCACTCTTTATTTTCACCTTTCCAAATTTGTATAACATGGCCTTTCAGGTTATTACCATCAATAAACAGTTTTCTGGATTCTGTAGCAGTGTTTTGTAAATATGTTGCTACAGGCACCCGCTCTAATAAATATTGATTACCATTTTCTATTAATGTTTGCCTACCCTGTATTCTTTCTGCAATTTCGCCATAACCAATGTATTTTTCGGTGGCATCTAAAAAAACAGGCTTTCCTTTATTCATCCACGCACAAATCATATGGTTATCTACCGACAAAGAGGGCGTACTATAATCGTAGGCAATGTGTTTGGTGCCAATCCAGCACCTTCTTGCATCTAAGTTTATAGAGCGAAGCATTACTGTTAATAAATTTGCCATCCCTTTACAATCGCCATATTTTTTTCTTAATACTTCCTGCGCTTTCTCAGGCTTAAAACCGGCAATGCCATTTTCAAAAGCTATATACCGTACATTATCCTGAACCCATTGAAAAATTGTTTTTACTTTTTCTTCCTCTGTTGCTAAGTCCTTAACAATGTCTTCGGTTTTTTCCTTAATTATTTTTTCGTCATTTCCAATTTGTAAAACCAGATTTTTATACCAATCATATTGTTCTTTTACCGTATTGAAGTAAACAAATTTTTCATCTTTAGGTTGGGCAGATTTACACAAAACCAAAATGTGTGGAGTAAAATAACTTGGGCCGGGTGCCGACTGTTCGTTTCGCATTGCAGGAATATTTTTCATGCTGTAGGTGTATACGGTTTCGTCGCTGCCTGGGGCAATATTTTTTTTAATATTAAATTGTTTAAAATTATACTCTTTAATTTCAAGCTGCATCCACGACGGAACAATTATTTTTATTTCCTGTTCTTCAATTTCCTGCTCATCCATAAAATAAATACTGGTAAAATAGCGGGGGTCGAGGGTTGTTTTTTTAAAATCAACTTCAGAAGAACTTCCTTTTTTAAGAAGAGGTAATTGAAAATAACAAACATGAGCATCAGAATAAAAAATGCCATCAGCATTATAAAGTTCGTATTTAGGAGAAATACCATGCTTTTTAGAATCATTAACATAGATGTTAACATCATCTATTGATTCAATATCATTATAAAATTCTACTACCTGAATATCGGTTCTGTAACTGTTGCAGGTGTAAATTTTGCTGCTTTGCTCTTTTATCTGCACAGGATGTTCGGCATTACCTTTTACAAACTTAAATTCTTTAGAAGCTTTACTGATAATAATATTTTTATCATCTTCGGGGTTTGTTTGTGCAAATAAAATTTTTG
>JAYUTC010000414.1:0-18882 GCA_043755395.1 Ferruginibacter sp. | reverse complement strand
AAGAAAGGGCCTATAGCTCAGCTGGTTAGAGCACCTGACTCATAATCAGGGGGTCCCTGGTTCGAGCCCAGGTGGGCCCACAAAACGCCTCGAAAATTTTCGGGGCGTTTTATTTTTGAAACCCTTTTTAATTTGCACAAAATTTGCTCAAATCTTAAATAAAAAGTCTGCTGAATTCCTCCAACAGACTTTGTTTTACTAACTAACCACACATTCGTCTACTGATTCATCAACCTCATCTTTTGCATCATTGTCCTTTCTACCAAGTATAAAGTCAACCGCTTTTTGCGCCTGGCCTGATGCTGAAATGATAAACCGCTTATCATTCTTCAACTTCGCAAGCCAGCCCTGTAAATAAGCCACAGAATTATCTATGCCTTTATCAAGGATACCAGTAAAGGAGTTTAAATAAACAGCACCTAATTCAGCAATCAATTCCTATATGGAGTAAGGTTCAGAACCAAACTCAGCCATTTCAGTAATTGATTTTCTACCCAAACGTTTTTCTGCACCGGTACTATGCACCAGTTCATGGAAAAAGGTGGAGTAATAGGCTTCAATGGTTTTAAAGCTTTTCTTCTTTGGCATATTGATGTAATCTTCTTCAACATGATAGAAAGCTTTGCTTTCCTTGTGTTTAATAAACGGGCAGTCAGGCATGGAGTGAATGATAGCTTCGCACTCCAAAATAGGGTCAACCTATACAGGTCAGTCTGTATGGAAAGGTATTCCCACGATGGCCGAAGAGCTCAACCATGATAATCTTGTATATAATACGCTATCATCAGAATTGGAAAAACTGTATTTAAAAGCCTTAAACCTTGCGTGGCAGCAAATTGATCCTGCTGAAATGAAGACAGTAGCTGAGCAGGGTAAGAAGGCAGATAAAAGAGGCAATTAAACTACTGGCGATAAACGTTCTTTTACTATAACGGTTAAACATACCCTGTTATTTTTGTAGTAAAAAAACTACAAAAAAATTCATTTTTAAAAAATTCATAAATAAATTTGTGTGATATATAAATTCGATTTACTTTTAATTTATAATTCAGAAAAGGGTAAAAAGCATAGAGAAAATAATTAACCATATCTGAATCCCTCACAACCCCGTTCAAGCATAAGATTAAACTATTAAGAGCAACGTATTGTTAGCATAACCATTATGCTGTGCTACAGCGTACCCGTTAGCTCACACTACTACTTTAAAAAAATTAATGCAGCAATGCAGATTATAATGTATTGCCTGAACTGAAATAACCACTCAGAAAAACAACAGAAAATCCTGAGGTTTTTCCTATGGAAAAATAAAAAATGTTCTGAAACCTTTGTAAATAATAAAATTAACTAACCATATGAGTCTTTCCCGGCTCTATATATTAACAGCTTTAATTTTTACTACGCAGTACTGCGTAGCACAGGGAGACAGTACTATACAATCCCTCCAGCAGCTACCTTTAAAATACATTAACCAGATAGACAGTAAGATAGAAAAGTACAGTAACCGCATTACTGGCAAAACAGAGAAGACCTTAACTAAACTCAGCCGCTGGGAAAATAAGATAAAAACACTTTTACAAAAAGCCAGCCCCGAAACTGCTGAAAGATTATTTGGAGAAGGCAAAACCACTTTTACCACATTACTGCATAAATATAAAGAAGGGCAAACCATTACTGAAGGCTATAAGGCAAGATATGATGAGTACAGGGACAAACTAATCACCAGTATTAAATATATAGAACAACAAAAACAAAACCTTGTTACTAAAATAGTGCAACCCGTAAATAAGGCCACTAAAAAACTACAGCAACTTGATGACGAAGTAAAGCAGCAGGAAACAGTGGAAGCCTTTATCAAAGAAAGAAAAAAGCAACTCATCAGCGAAGCTGTAAAATATATGGGCAGCAGTAAATACCTCACTAAAATAAATAAAGAGAGTTATTATTATGTAGAAACAATCAAAAACTATAAAGAAATTTTCAGCGATAAAAAGAAAGCTGAACAAACGGCACTCACTATTTTAAATAAGATACCTGCCTTTACGAAGTTTGTACAACAAAACAGTATGCTGGCGCAGTTGTTTGGTTCACCTACGGCAATGGGTACAGCTGCAAGCCTTGCAGGCCTGCAAACAAGGGCAAGTGTAAATGCACTGATACAAAACCAAATTGCAGCAGGCGGACCCAATGCACAGCAGATAATACAACAAAACATACAACAGGCACAAAGCGAATTAAACAAACTAAAAGATAAGGTATTAAAAGCAGGGGGTAGTAGCAGTGATATGGAGATACCTGATTTTAAACCACGAGAAACCAAAACAAAAACTTTTTTACAGAGAATTGAAATTACTAATAATTTTCAGCTTAGTAAAAGCAATAGTTTATTACCATCGGTTGCAGATATTGCAGTAGGCATTGGGTATAAATTAAACGATAAATCAGTTTTAGGCATTGCCGGGAGTTATAAAATGGGGCTTGGGAGTACTGAGCGGATACGCATAACACACCAGGGATTTGGGATGCGGTCATTTGTGGACTGGAAATTAAAAAAGCAATTTTTTGTAAGCGGCGGATTTGAGATGAATTACAATGCACAGTTTAAAAATATTACACAATTAAAAAACTACAACGACTGGCAGCAATCGGGATTAGTGGGGTTAACAAAAAAGATAAATATAAAAACCAAATGGTTTAAGGGTACTAGCATACAGTTATTGTATGACATGCTGTACCGTCAGCATTTGCCAACAAGCCAGCCGGTATTGTTCAGGACAGGGTATAGTTTTAAATAAAACGATTTAAAAATAAGTTATGATAATTAAAGATGCGATTAACAAGAAGAAACTGTTAGTAAGCAGCCTGCTGCTATTTTTCACTATTTGTATACAGGCACAGAATGCAAATAATTTTCAGAAGATGGTGGATTTTTTACCGCCGGCACCCAATGCAACTGCTATTATAAAACACAGCGAAATCAGTTTAAATAAAAATACGGGAAGCCCTACAATAAATATTCCACTGTTTGTAGTTAAAGGAAATAAACTATCAGCTGGCATATCAATTGGTTATAGTTCAACAGGGATAAAAGTTGATGAGATTGCATCACGTACTGGTATGGGTTGGGTATTAAATGCTGGTGGTGTAGTTACCCGTACGGTTAGGGGAAATCCTGATGAATTAACCACAAGGATTGCACCCCCCGATACTACTGCAGGAGATAATTGTGGCACGTACAATTTTTTAGAACAGATAGCAAGTTCAACAACAACCAGTGGTTTTGATGCAGAGCCCGACCTTTTTAATTTTAATATGAATGGTATTTCAGGGAGTTTTGTACTGGATGCAAACATGCAACCGGTTTTAATACCTGCTGAAAAATATATAATAGAAAAAAACTTTTCAGGAACAACATGGAATTTTAAAATAACTGCAACTGATGGGATCATCTATTATTTTGGCGGCACTGGAGCTACTGAAAAAACAAAGCGGAATAATACTTGTGGAAAAACTTATGATCAGTTCTTGGCAAATGCCTGGTACCTCACAAAAATTGAACACCCTAACGGAGAGGTAATTAATTTAACTTATACCCCATTAACCTATACCTACGAGACGGGTGTAAGTGAAACAAAGCACTGGTCATATTTTATGATGGACTATAGAGATGCCACCGGTGCTGCTGTTAATTGCCCTTCCCAATCATGTCCGGCTCCCCCTCCTTCTTCAACCTGCATGAATCTGGTGACCACACAAGGAGTATTATTAAGTAGTATTTCTAATAGTAGCACAGCAGTAAATTTTACCTATGCTTCACGTTCTGACTGTACCGACCAGCTAATTTCTTCTGTTACCCAGGTTGTTAATGGGCAAACATCAGGCATATTTAATTTAACCTATACTCAGCAGGAGGTTTCCAATATGATTTATCTAAATGAATTGACAGCAGGACAGAATTATACCCCCTATTTAACCGAGTTAAAAGAAAACTACCCCTGACCTTGCATTTAGTAAAACACATAAGTTTGTTTATAACGACCCGGGAGGAAGGCCTCCCCGCCTTTCCTTTTCACAGGATCACTGGGGTTATTTTAACGGTAAGGTAAACTCTACGTTTATTCCATTGCCAACAGATATTGTTTTGCAGCAACGTTTTCCAACGGCTACTGCCAGCCGGGAGCCAGACCCTGCTTTTGCAGGTAAAGGTATGCTTACAAAAATTGTTTATCCTACAGGAGGAATAGATAACATAGATTATGAAAGCAATGAAGTAAAAATTGATATATCACAATTTCAAACCCAGCACGAATATAATTGCAGTGTTACAGGTACAGGCGGTACTACACAGGTTTCAAGAAATTTCACATTTTCTATTGATAAAGCACAAATTGCCGAGTTGGATATCACCAGCACAACCCTGGATCCTGTTAATTACGATCCTATACATATGCAGGGGTATGTTACAGTTTCAGGTGAGGGAGCTACCCAATTAGCGGAAGCGTTTCCCGCAGCCTCTCCCGGTGCTCAATACGTGCGGTATTTAAATTCAAACTGGAATTTAGCACCAGGAACCTATACAATTACTTATTCCGCAAAAGGAATCAATCAAACAACAACAATTAAGCTAAAGTACAAACCTCAGACTTTTGCTTCGTCCATTAAAAATAAAATTGTTGGAGGCGTAAGGGTAAGGCGGATAATGTCGGGCAACCCCGGAGAAAAGCCAACAATAAAAAGATACTATTATGCCAAAATGGATGAACTTGATGTTTCATCATTAATGCCTGTTGCAACGCCTGTTTACAATAAAGACTATGAAAATGCTACAGTCTGCCAAATGACGTTGGGTGGCCAGTCTGTGCCAGTTAATGTTTATTGCCAGCTTACAGCCATGTATTCAGGATCGTTGATAAACCTTTTCAATTATAGTTCGGGGGCTATAAGTTATAATACTGTAATAGAAGGTATTGGGGAAAATTTTGAAGGGGGTGCTGTGCAAACCAAATTCAATGCAGGTTCTGATATAAGGCCAGCAGTGTGGTGGGGAAACGAAATACTTGGTGCCACACTTAGTAACTTCAGCTCACCATTAAACGGAAAAGTAAGTGAAGAAACTGTTTATAAAAAGCCTATTACCGGGGCACTTTTCCCAATTAAAAAAACACAATATAACTACTTACTGGAGAGTAACAGGGCATATACTAAGATATACGGTTACACCATCAATAAAAAATTTAGCATTGTCGCAGTTGTTCCAGGAATACCATGTGGCAATTCAATAACTGTCCTTCCTGCGGTAATAAATAGTTATGATGCCATGCGTTATGATATCGATTCCTGGTGGGGCCATGTAGAATCACAAACAGAAACCAATTATGATGAGAACGGGCAGAACCCTATAACCACCACCATTAATATATTTTTTGATAATGAGCTGCACCTGCTGCAAACCCGTACAGAAACATTGAACAGTAAAAATGAATGGTTGAAAACTACGAATACCTATGTTTCAGACTACTCGGGTGGGGTGTATGACGCCATGAAAGCTAAAAATATTATCTCTCCTTTGGTTACATCAAAATCAGAAAATGGTTTGACGCTGTCATCGGAACTTTCTAATAGTAAGATTAATTACATTGATGCCGGCAATAATAATTTTGTACCTTCTTCTGTTCAAAAATCTGTTAAAGGTAATGCGCTGGAAACCGAAGGTACTATTGACCTCTATGATACAAAAGGCAATATCCTGCAGTTTACCAATAAAGCAGGAATAATTTCTTCAATTATCTGGGGATACAATTATCAATACCCTGTTGCACAAATTGTAGGAATAACATATGCTAATGCCATTGCACAACTAACAGCTGGTTCGGTTACTGCTTTGCAATCTATGGATGGAGCAGTATTGCAATCGGAGATTAACAAAATCAGAACATATTTTCCTTTAGCCAGCATCACCACCTATACTTATAAACCAATGGCTGGGGTAAGTACTATAACCGACCCTAACAACAAAACCAACACATACGATTACGATTCCTTTAACCGCCTGCTGACTATTAAAGATCAGGATGGAAATTTTGTTAAAAAGAATGATTATGTGTATACGGTACCTAATGCTTCGGCAACATTACTTGTTTATTTTAACCAGGCATTGTGGCAAAACTATTTCTGCCAGACCTGTTTACCAGGATATGGTGCGGCCCCTGTTGGCTACCTGATACCATTTGGAAAATATATTTCCTTAATATCCCAGGCAGATGCCGATGCAAAAACGGCAGCAGATGCAGGTGGGCAGGAATATGCAAACAGGAATGCAAAATGCATCAGTAATTTAATTTGTGACGGCCCGGAGTATAAGGCCATAAATTGTACCTGTGAGCAAGGGGTAAGGGTATGCGAAAGCACTGTAATTAATGGTAATGGTACCTATACAGTTACCTATCATTACCACTTTAGCGATAACACCAATAGCTATACTGTTACAGAAACAATAAGCTGTGATGGAATAGATAAAAAATTCCTGAACTGTGTGTGCGAAACAGGTTCAAAAATTTGTGATAATACTGTAAACAATGGTAATGGCACTTATACCATAACCTATCATTATCATTTCAGCGATAACACCAATAGCCAAAGTGTTACAGAAACTATTAGTTGCAGTGGTGTAGATAAAAAAGTAATCAATTGCTATTGCAAAACAGCCATTAAGGTTTATACATCTTCAGTTTATGATAAAAAAGGAAATATGGGTTGCACCCCCGGTAAATGGCTTTGTACCTTTCATTACCATTGGAGTGATGGTTCTGTGAGTGGTGATTTTACAGAATGTTCAACAGTTGATTGTATGGGTCTAATGGATTGAATTTAGAAATTTATAAAAAAATAACCATGTTAAAATTACTCTTTTTAGTTTTTTTCATTTTTACCGGAACAATAGTCAGCATTTACACCATTAGTGTAACCAGTATTGATAGTAGTACTATTGATTTTAATAACTACCGGGGGAAAACAATACTTATAGTAAATACAGCCAGCGATAAAGCTCAGGCAAATCAGCAATTTGCAGAGTTGCAGCAGTTATACCTGCAGCATAAAGACAGTATGGTAATAATTGCTTTTCCCAGTAATAGTTTTGGCAATGAGACCAGGACAAATGCGGAAATTAAATCTTTCATGCAGGGAACCTATGGGATTACTTTTCCAATAGCAGCAAAAAGCCGGGTAAGTGGGGACAGTGTCAATGTTCTTTTTCAGTGGCTGGGAAGTAAAACAGAAAATGATGTTATGAATGGAAAGACAATAAGGGATTTTCAGAAATATTTAATTGATAAAGAAGGCAATATTGTAGCTAAGTTCGATAGCAGCAGCAGCCCTTTAAGTACTATAATGCAAAATGCAATACATAATAATTGATTAAAGCTTTTTAATAAGCTATGAATTTTTTAAAAATGTGGTTTGAAAACCAAATTTAAACAGTATAAAAAAAATGGTATGCTGAAAAAATATCTGATTGCCGCTGCGTTGATGTACACATCGCAGGTTTTTGCACAACAGGCAGTAAACTATGTACGCACCTGGGGTGCAAGAATACCCATTACAGATGCTTCCACTATGGCCACAAGGCCCGTAACGGAAGTGATACAAACCACTGCTTTTGTGGATGGGTTGGGCAGGCCCCTTCAAATGGTGGCAAAACAGGGATCGTTGTTTACAAAATTGGGTGCAAATACTTTTGGCGATATGGTGAGCACTTTTGAGTATGACGAATTTGGCCGGGAAGTGAAAAAATATTTACCGTATGCCACTGCAACAACTGATGGGGCACTTAAAGCAAACCCACTTACTGAACAAAACAGTTTTTACAGCAGCCAGTTAACCGGCCAGGGCGAAACTTTTTTTTACAGTAACAGTACTATAGAAGCCAGTCCTTTAAACCGGCCTACAAAATCCTATGCACCTGGCAATAACTGGATAGGTGCATCCAGGGGTGTGGGTATGCAGTATTTAAACAATACCATAGCAGATGATATAAAAAAATGGCAGGTAAACGGTGCAGGTAGCTATGCTGTAAATGGTGCATATACCGATGGCCTTTTAACAGAAATGCATACCACAGATGAGCATGGCAACCAGGTAGTGGAGTATAATGACATCGAGGGCAAAGTGATCTTAAAGAAAGTACAGGCAGCTGCTGTAATAAACGACAATTATACGGGCTGGCTATGTACTTATTATGTATATGATATGTACAATAACCTGCGGCTGGTAATACAGCCCAGAGGCGTGACAAAATTAATAGAGAATGGGTGGGTTTTAAACAGCACCATTTTGGATGAACTCTGCTTCCGCTACGAGTATGATGGTAAAAACCGGATGAGCATTAAAAAAGTACCCGGTGCTGCCGAAGTGTACATAGTATATGATAAATGGGACAGGCTGGTACTTACACAGGATGGAAATTTAAAATCACAAAATAAATGGGTGTTTACCAAATACGATTATTTAAGCCGCCCGGTGCTTACTGGTTTTTACATTGATGCCAATTATATTGGGCAGGTATCTATGCAGAACTATGCAGACCTGGTTATGTATTCAAATACCAGCGCACTTTTTGAAAGCACCAATACCAGCAGTATTGGCTATACCACCACGGTAAGCTTCCCTTCGTTAAGCAGCCCCCAGTTACTCACTATAACCTTTTACGATAATTATAATTGGGCTGGCAATTATAACATCACGTATGCCACAAAAAATATTAGCAACGATGGATTATTTTATAGTACAGGCGCACCGCTCTATGCCCAGCCGCTTGCACAAAGCAGCAAAACAAAGGGTATGATTACCGGCACAGTAACTTATGTATTAAACAGTGCCACTAACCAAAAATTAGTAACCAGTGTTTTTTACGATGACCGTGGCCGCGCCATACAAAGCAAGGCAGATAATATAACCGGGGGAATAGATATTACCACCACACAATATAATTTTAGTGGACAGCCATTAATGTCGCTGCTGCAACAGGAAAAAGCAAATGCACCCAATGCACAGACGGTTAAAGTAATTACCAAATTAAGTTACGATGATTTGGGCAGGCTTAAAGATATAAAAAAGACAGTAACGCAAACTATCGGGACTGTTACGATACCGGCCACCCCTGTAGAAAGGACTATTGTAAAAAATGAATATGATAAGTTAGGGCAGTTAGTACGCAAAGTACTTGCACCAGAATATAACAGTAATGCCGGGCTGGAAAAATTAGAGTATGAATATAATATCCGGGGCTGGCTTACGGGCTTTAATAAAGATTATGTAAGTGGTGCAAACACTACCAGTTATTTTGGCATGGAACTGGCTTATGATAAAACCAATACTGCGGTATCTGGCACAAACTATGCCGCTGCACAATACAACGGCAATATAGCAGGCACCATTTGGAAGAGTAAAGGCGATGCCGTAAACCGCCAGTACGACTTTGGTTACGATAAAGTAAACCGCCTTTTAAAAGGGGACTTTAAACAACGTAACAGCGATAACGCATGGGGATATAATGAAGTTAACTATAGTATTAAAATGGGTGATGGAACAGAAAACGGTACTGCCTATGATGAAAACGGAAACATTAAACGGATGCAGCAGTGGGGTTTAAAAATAAACAGCAGTACACAAATAGACGACCTTACCTATGAATATGGCAGTACAGGTATAAGTAATAAACTGTTGAAGGTTACCGATGCTTTTACCGACGCTGTTACAAAACTTGGCGATTTTAAAGACGGTATAAACACCGGAGATGATTATGTCTACGATGTAAACGGCAACCTCAACCTTGATAATAATAAGGATATCCTGAGCATTACTTACAATCATCTAAACCTGCCTGAGGTTATAGCTGTAAAAGCCCCATCTAACTGGATTAATGGATCAAGAACCATTACATACACTTATGATGCTGCAGGTAATAAATTGAAAAAACTGGTATATGAATCAATGGGACCAGGTGCTAACAGGGCAATAACCACTACCTACATTAATGGCTTTGTTTACGATACTAAGCTTACCAATCAGGGTGGCAGCCCCGAGGCAGATGACCATACTGATATGCTGCAGTTTATACCTCAGGAGGAAGGCAGGGTAAGGTACAAACCAGCAGTAGGCAGCATACCAGCAGATTTTACTTATGATTATTTTATAAAAGACCATTTAGGTAATACAAGAGTTGTTCTAACAGAAGAATTACAACAGGACAAATACCCCGTTGCAAGTTTAGAAGATGCGAAGCTTGCAACAGAACAAAACTATTATGATATTAATCTGGCACAGGTTGTACCCAAATCTGAAGCGACAGGAATTACCGAGTATATAAACGATAACGGTATAGGCAATAACCCAACCGATGCAGCTTTTAGTGCAGCCAACAGTACAAAGCTATACAAGCTAAACAGCAACACCGCAAAGACTGGATTAGGCATTACACTGAAAGTAATGGCTGGCGATAAGATAGATGTGTTTGGTAAAAGTTATTATTTTACAAATACAAGCGGCACAGGTGGAAATAGTACAATACCAGTAATGGATTTATTAACAGCATTTTTAAATGCCCCAGCCGCCGCTGCAACTACCGCAGGGCATGGAGCAGTAACACCTGCAATTATAAACACACCCACCGGCATTAACGGCATCAACAGTATGATGACGCAGCAGGGTAACCAAAGCAATGCAGCACCCGACAAACCACGGGCATTTATAAATGTTATATTTTTTGATGAACAGTTTAAAACCTACGATGGTGGCTTTAGCATAAGCATGGTAGGCAATAACAGTGAAGTAAAAAATCATTACAGCGAATTACAAAATTTAATGGCCAATAAAAGTGGTTATGTTTATATTTACTGTAGCAACCAAAGCCCGGTAAATGTGTTCTTTGATAATTTGCAGGTAACCCACACAAGAGGAGCTTTGCTTAGCGAAGACCACTACTATCCTTTTGGAGGCAGATTATTTAACCTGTGTTCACAGAGTGCAGGGAAAATGGAAAATCGTTACAAGTTTAATGGCGGTACAGAACTAAATAATGATTTTGATATTACTTTATACGAAACACATTGCAGGTTATACGACCCACAAATAGGACGTTTTTGGCAAGTGGACGAATTAGCAGAAGCTAACTGGGAAATGTCGCCCTATAATTTTGCGTTGAATAATCCCATAAGTTTTAATGACCCATTGGGTTTACAAGAAGAAAAAAAACCAGAGCCTGAAAAACCCGTAACTACCGAAAAAACGAATATGCAGGGTGTTACTGTTTACGGCAAGGTAAAAAAGTGGACTTTTAATCAGGTACAGGATGCGTATTATAAATTTCAAAAGGAAGGTACAAATATATCCAACTTAAGAGATGGTACATGGAAACGGCAATTGGAATGGTATGATGACAGAGCAAAATACTTAACTAAATATCATGCGGGAGTAAAACAAGATGGGTTAATGCTGTTAGAAGGAATGTCATGGATGTTTCCTGCTGGGCAAATTACCAAGCTGCGATACTTAAAACCTGCCATTGCGTTATTTAAAATGAAACGAGGGGGAATAGTGCTAAAAGTAGCTTCTAATTTTGGTAATGAATTAGGGAAAAATATATTAGCAAAAAATGGTAATATTGGAAACGTTGATTGGAACGATGTTATCGTCAATACTGCAACAGCAAACTTTAATATATTTGGAAAAATAATTGCAAAAACCTGGAACTCTGCTACTGATGTAAGTTATCTAGGAGGGAATGAATCTATTTTTAATCAAGGGAAAACATATACAAGTGCTGGAATAGATTTATTATTTAACTCTGTTAAACTTGGGGCTAAAAGTTTAGCAGAACCAGGCCAAAGCAAAGATGCAGTAAATGTTTTTGAAATACTTATGGATCAAAGTAAAAATGGAGTTAAAGATGTTATTAAGTAAAAAAAAATATGAAATAATTGTAATTTTACTAATTATCCTTTCGAGCATCTATCTTTTTGTTATTAACAGAACAGAAAAAAAACTGCTTAATAAAAATGGGGTGTATATTTTAGGGAAATTAGATTCATCATATTTTGCAGGTGGTACAGGATGGAGATATAAATACAAGTATGTGTTTAATAAAAAAATATTTTACAGAAGTTTTAGTGGTCCACTGCCATCAGAAACGAAAAATGACAGCTCAATGTTTTTTATAATACTTCCAAACAACCCAGAAGTTTGTAGGCAAATAGCAGATGTAAGAGTACCTAAATGTATTACATTAGTTAGTATGCCAAAAGAAGGGTGGAAAGAATTACCAAATGACACTTGCCGATAAAGATTCAATATTTATCAAACGCTTTGATAATATTTTTACGATGGAGGTTAGGTAAATTATCATCTACCAACTTAGTAACAAAAATCACTGATAAAAAGAGTATAATATTTTTCATGAAGCGTAAGCTTGTTTAGTTTTTACATCTCTAATAAAACCGCTAATCACTCTAAGCAGAGCGGACTTATCTTCATTAGGTAAATTATCCACTTCTTTAAAATATCGTATCACTTCAGCATCCTGTAAAGAAGCGTTTGCTTTATCGGCAGTGCTGCCGTTAATTAAAAAATCCACGGTACTGTCCAGAGCATCGGCCATTTTTTTTAATACTTCCGCAGGTGGCTGGGCATCTTTAGTCTCATAGCGTCCAATCTGTGCGTAGGAAATGCCCACTTTATCGGCCAGTTGCGATTGCGACCAGTTTTTATTTTTACGCAGTTCGATAATGCGGTTGCCGAGTTTATTTTTTTGCGACATGGTATAAGTATTATGCACACAAAATTAGCAGATATGCAGTATAATTTATGGTTTTTTGCTGCATGATGTGCATAAATAGCGAAATATATGTTTGATGATATGTAGCAGATAGGTTTACTTTGCTGCAAATATGTAGCAAAATAAAATTTATACACATGGAGCAATTAAACCACCACAACCCCGAGTATGTAACCTGGAAATACGAAGAATTAAATTTTGCATTATTAGGCGGCATAAGAATCGAAGGGTTGCACAGCATGAGGGTAACGCTAAAAGTAGATTTTAAAACTTATCCCAGCATAAGGCACAGTTTAGATTTATACAATGAAACCCAAACTGAAAAATTAGTAAAGAAAACAGCGGAGCGGTTTACATTAAGCACAACGTACATACAAACCGCAGTGGGCAACTTAATAAATACCGTAGAAGATTATCGGTTACAACAAATAGATAAAAATAAACTGGACAATAAAAGTGTAAAGCATATTTTAAATAATGAAGAAGAGAAAACAGCCATCACATTTTTACAACAACAAAATTTATTACAACAAACCAACGACAGCATCGGATTAAGCGGCGTAATTGGCGAAGAACAAAACAGGCTGATTATGTATTTAGTTTTTACCAGCAGAAAAACAGCCAGACCGTTACACATTATAAGCTTTGGAAGTAGCGGCGTAGGAAAATCACACTTGCAGGAAAAAGTTGGCGAACTGATACCCACCGAAGATAAAATAGAATTAACCAGTGTAAGCGGCAATGCGTTTTATTATTATGTGGATGATGACTTAGGACACAAAGTAATACTGATAGAAGATTATGACGGTGTGTTTGCAGCACTGTACCCGATACGGGAATTACAAAGCAAACAAAAGATAAGCAAGACCATTACCATGAGAGACAGGAACGGTATTACAAGAACATTGCACCTTACTGTAAAAGGCCCGGTGAGTATTGGCGGCTGCACCACCAACGAACATATTTATGAAGACAATGCAAACCGCAGCTTCCTGATTTATCTGGATGAAACCGAAGCCCAGGACGAAAGGGTAATGGACTATCAACGGAAATTATCAGCAGGAAAAATAGATGTAACCGAACAACAGAAAATACAAAAGCTATTGCAAAATGTACAAAGGGTATTACAACCGATAACAGTACGTAATCCTTTTGCAGAGCAATTAATAATACCCAAAGAAGTTTTTAAACCAAGGCGAACCAATGCCCACTACATTGCATTTATAGAAGCGATAACTTTTTACAAACAATACCAACGGGAACATAAAGTAGATACCGACAGCGGAGAAATATTTATAGAAACTACGTTAGAAGATATTGCAGAAGCCAACGAGTTAATGAAAAATATTTTACTAAAAAAAGCAGACGAGTTAGGTTATGCAACCAGAAAATATTTTGAGCAACTGAAAAATTATTTACAAAACTCCCCTTCAGGGGATGGGGGTAAGACTTTTGTAAACAGCAGCATCAGAAAAGTATTTAGGGAGCATCCCAGCAAACAAAAACGGTTTATGATAGAGTTGCAGCAGTATGGATTTATAAAAAGAATTGATGGTGATAAGAAGAAAGGCTTTGTGTATGAAGTGGTAAGCAATGAAGAATACAACAAGCTGCAACAAATGATTAATACGGCTCTGGATGATGTATTGCAAAGGTTACGGGATGGCAGTGGTTCGGTAGTCGTTCATGAACATAGTAAACCACTTAAAGCCGCAACAGTAAAGAGAAAGCTGGTAGTAGTTCAGTAGTTCAACGTTTTTAAAAAATGATGCCCCCTGCATTTTTATTAGCACATCAGCACATTATCAAATCAGTACATTGTTTTATGAAATCCCTTGCCATCACATCACTGCACTATAATTATTTACTGCAATCGTTTAAAGAATATTTACAGGTAACCGGTTATGCCCAAATGACCTGGCAAAGCTGGCCAGTGCATGTACGGGAGTTTTTGCACTACATCGAACAAAAAAATATACAGCACATTACCGCAATACAAACCAATCACATCAACGATTTTATACAGCACATCAAACAGAGGAAGAACAAAAGTAAAGACGGAGGATTAAGCAGCAGCAGTATCAATAAAATTATCAATGCTGTAAATGTATTTGCAAAGTTTTTAAACAGTACCGGTAGCTATTTTTTTGAACTCACCACCCAAAGGGCGGAAAATAATATTGGCGAAAGAAGCATCTTAACTGTAGCAGAAATAAAACAAATTTATGAAGCCACCTTTTTATTGTATGAATGGAACAGTGTAGCAATGGGACAAAGGGACAGGGCAATCATTGCATTGTATTATGGTTGCGGATTAAGAAGAAGCGAAGGCGTACAACTAAACATTACAGACATTGATTTACAAAGCAGGTTATTGTTTGTAAGAAAAGCAAAGGGTAATAAACAGCGCTATGTACCCATAGCCACCAAACATTTACAGGACATCAGCGATTATATTAAAGAAGGCAGGGAATGGTTTTTACAATATCATGAAACAACAGCGGAACATCACAACAAACACAATGGAAAAATTTTACCCCGTAAAAACTTTAAAGCAGTGGATGCCGATGCATTTTTAGTTACCAATAAGAGCGGAAGATTTATACATCCTGAATACCGGATAAAATATTTACAGCAAAAAGCGGAGTTACAAAAAAACATAACACTGCATGGTTTACGCCATAGTATTGCCACCCATCTTTTACAAAGCGGTATGGATATAGAAGAGATTGCAAAATTTTTAGGACATAGTTCTTTAGTGTCCACACAAATCTATACACATATAATCAATGAATATGGCAGCACAGTTTAAAGCGTATTTACAGCAAATGCGATACATGGAAAGCACTGTTAACGGGCATATACAGAACATTGGATATTTTTTGCAATGGGTAAATGATAATCAACTTTATGAGATGGAAAATGTGCAGCAAAAAAATATATTAGAGTATGTACAGCATGAGCAAAAAAGAAATATAGATGTAGCAACAATTAATTTACGGTTAAGCAGCATTAGTAAATACTTTGATTATTTAAAGACGGAAAGTACTGTTACAAGAAACCCGGCAAGGACATTACGGATAAAAGGAAAATTAAAAACCATTACAGAGCAGCCATTGAAGTATGAAGAGTTAGAACAATTGTATTTTACCTACAAGCAACTGGATAAAGCAGCAGCAGACAATGTAAAAAAAGCTGTTGAGTTAGCCCACCAGAGAAATATTATTGTAGTGGGTTTATTGGTGTGGCAGGGATTGCACAGCGGAGAGTTAGAGAAGCTGGAAGTAAATCACATCAACTTAGATGAAGGCAAAATTTATATCCCATCCACAGCCAGGAGCAACAGCAGGGAATTAAAATTACATGTGCAACAGGTTATACATTTACACAGTTACCTGCACGGAGGAATTAGAGAAAAGTTGAAATCTACAAACGATAAATTGTTTGGTGCAAGATGTGCAGATATTGTACAGAATTTAATGGAAGAACTTAAAGGCATTAATCCGGGAATAAAAAATGCACAGCACATAAGAGCCAGTGTAATTTTATATTGGCTGAAACAATACAACAAAAGACAAGTGCAATACATGGCAGGCCATAAATACATTGACAGTACCGAAAAGTATGCGTTACAACAAACTGATACACTCACTGGTTTACTGGCAAAGCATCATCCGTTTGGATGAACTGAATTGGAGGTCGCAATTTGCGACCTCCAATTTTTAAGTTTTATATTTACAAAATCAAAAGAATTACGATGGCAAAGAAAGAATTACAGGCATTAGTTTTAGAACAAAAAATATTGAATAGAATCTATGTAGTACGACATGAAAAAGTAATGTTGGACAGGGATTTAGCTGAATTATATGGAGTTGAAACCAAAAGGTTAAAAGAAACTGTTAAGCGAAATATAGAACGGTTCCCCAAAGATTTTATGTTTGAAATGACAGCAACTGAATTTAATAAGTGGAAAGAAAATGCAACATTAAGTGCAGCCGATAAACAAGGGTTACGATATGCTCCGTTTTGTTTTACAGAGCAGGGCGTAACAATGTTGTCTTGTATTTTAAACAGTAAAACAGCGATAGAAGTAAATTTAAGAGTGATAAGGGTTTTTGTGAAAATGAGAGAGTATGCACTTACACACAAAGAAATATTAATGCAGTTGGCTAAATTAGAAAAGGAGGTAAGCAACAATGATAGGAATACCGAAAGAAACAGTAAGGATATTGAAAATATTTTTATGGTGCTGAAAGAATTGTTAGAAAAAGAAAGCAAGCCAACTCCCCGAAATAAAATAGGTTTTAAGCAGTACGATTAAAGCCCGACGCACAAGGCACGGCTAAGACTTACCCCTCCGCACAAATCCAACGCTGCCAAGCCTTCTGCGGTGTTGCAGGCAGTTTTTTTTGTCATGATTTTTGTAAGCCAACACACATGCACTACTTTATTTTTTTGCAAATGAATATTTTGTTGTTAGAAAAGTATTTGCAAAAAAATAAACAAGTGCAGCCGACACACAGAACAAAAACCCACGCCAAAAAAAACTGCCTGAAGCTATGTTAACATAATGTGGCCTTATAGTATTTTTTAGCCCTGCTCATGCAAGCATGCTCTGAAAAAAATCCTATAAGACACATTATGTATAAATAGCCAACACCGCACCAACGAAAAAAAATAATGCTCCACCAAGCAGCCATGCTAATTATTTTTTTCGTTGCAGCCGTGCCAAAGACAGCCAACGCTTCCCCAAGTTGCCATGCAAAGCATGATTCTATTTTTATGCTGTCTCCTTCCAGTCGGTCAACAGCAAAGCCTGCGGCAGCAAGGTTGATAAATTTTATTTTTTTCTTAAACTTTGAAATGCTTTTGTAATAATAAACAGTTGAGATAAAAAGCTGTCGCCACCGCCGCCAGGTTTTTTATACTTTAAAGATTATTATGGCGGTGTTGACTTGCGAAAAAAACATAAACGATTGCCCGTAAGCTGCATTAACTTTAAAAGTTTACGCAGGGCAATCATTTATATTTTTTTCGCTGCTGCAAGTCTCTAATACTTTAAAGAGTGAATGAATTATTTTTTAAGCCTCATACACATGGGCATACATACAGGCATAGGCACGTAAGAGAAAAAATATTATATTGCAATAAGTAACGACCGGTAAAAAAGTTCTTTGATTTTTTTGCGAATGGAGGGCAGCGGAAAAAATGATGTTGGTTGAAAAAAATATATCTACCATAATCATTTAGGGAATGTGCGGATGGTATTAACAGAAGAACAGCAACAGGATATTTATCCGGCAACAACATTAGAAAATGTAACTTATAATGGCGGCACTGCGGTAGCAACAGAAAGCCAGTATTATGATATAAACAATAGCAAAATAGTCCTTAAAAACGAAGCCACAGGGATAACCGATTATCAAAATACAAATGTTAATCCTGCTAATAATAATCTATATAGCAATACCACAGCCAATAGCGAAAGACTGTATAAATTAGACGGTAGTTACTTAAACAAAACAGGTTTGGGTATTACTTTAAAAGTAATGGCTGGCGATAGGATAGATATAGCAGGTAAAAGTTATTACTTTCAAAATAATACCGGTGGTAGTGGAGCTAATAGTGCAGTACCAATTATAGATTTATTAAGTGGTTTATTGGGCAGTCCGGGGGCATCTGCAACTACAGGTATACACGGAGCAGTTATGGCATCACAAATAAATACAACGGGTGGTACAGCAGGTATTAGTACTATGTTAAGCAACCAAACTACACAAAGCAATGCTAATCAATTTGTGCCCAAAGCCTTTATTAATTACTTGTTTTTTGATGAACAGTTTAAATGTGTGGGCAGTGGGTTCAGCCAGGTTGGCAATAACAGTTCTGTAAAAGATCATTACAGCGAACTGCAAAATTTAACAGTACCTAAAAACGGATTTGTGTATATTTACTGTAGCAATGTAAGTCCGGTAAAAGTGTTCTTTGATAATATTCAGGTGGTACACACAAGAGGTGCAATTTTGGAGGAAACGCATTATTATCCGTTCGGGTTG
>JAYUTC010000413.1:0-2865 GCA_043755395.1 Ferruginibacter sp. | reverse complement strand
TATCATTCCCCAACCAACATACAAAATTGGCCATCGCCCAATTTGCCAAAATAATATTGATTTTGGATAATTGGATGAAATTTCCATTCTTATTATCGTTCTACATTTGCTCTGTCAATTTGTTTTTCTGTCTTTTTTTTTAAAAATGAAAGAAGAAGACAGAGCGAGTGACAACAGCGATTTGCAAATAATTTTGACAGGATATACTTCTAATTATAATCATTTACCAAACAAAAAAACTGTATGAAAAAATCTAAACTAAGATTTCTCGGTATTCTAACACTAATACAATTTTTCAGCTTCTTTTCCCCTGCAGTAATGGCACAGGAAAATGTGTCTAAAATAACTGTAGTGGGTAAGCTAACCGATGAAAAAGGTAACCCTTTAAGTAATGCAACTGTAAAAGTTGTTGGCGAAAATACCGCAACCGTCACAAAAGAAAATGGTACCTATAGTATCACAGTTAAAAAAGGTGCTACCCTTTTATTTTCTTACATCGGATATGATGAACAGGATATAAAAGTTCAGGGAGATAAAGAAATTAATGTCCAGTTTTCTCAATTAACAAATACGCTAAATGCAGTAACTGTTATTGGTTATGGTTCTCAAAAAACAAAAAATATTACTGGTGCCATGGGCAAAATTGGCAGCAAGGAAATTAAGCAAGTTGCAGTAGTTGGCCTTAATCAGGCATTGCAAGGCAGGATAGCTGGTGTTCAGGTTGCAGAAAATTCGGCTGATCCTGGTGCAGATATATCAATAAGGGTTAGAGGTATAGCATCTATTACTTCGGGTACAGAGCCGCTTGTGGTAGTAGATGGAGTTCCCTTGTCAGTAAACTTAAATTCAATCAATCCCAATGACATCGAAACAATTGACGTGTTGAAAGACGCTTCCTCTGCGGCTATTTACGGGTCAAGGGGATCTGCTGGAGTAATACTAGTAACTACCAAACGGGGAAAAACTGGTAAAATGAATGTAATGGTTGATGCCTTTTTTGGTCAACAATCGGTAACAAAAAAATTGGATTTATTAACTGGTTCTCAATTTGCAAAATTAGCTAATGAAAATCTGGTAGCAGGCGGCCAACCCATTAATCCAACATGGGCCAACCCATCCAATGTTATAAATACAAATTGGCAGGATGAAGTTTTTAGGACGGCTTCCTTATCCAACTACAATATTGCTTTAAGTGGCGGAAATGAAAAATCTAAGAATTATTTATCGTTGGGCTATACAAAGCAAGACGGCATTTTGTCAAAAGCTTCAATTTATGAGCGGTTAACTGCCCGTTTTAATTCCGACTATGAAGTGAGCAAAAAATTTAAGCTTGGTATAAATATCAACTTTAGCAACGATAAAAGATCCGGTATTCGTACGCAGGATGATAATACTGGTGCACTTATTGGAATTATTACAGCCCAGCCTACAGATGAAGTATATACCGGCCAAACAGGCAGTTATGGTGATCATTCGTATGGGTTTGATGGTTATTCCCTTACAAGGCTTCGGAATAATTTCTACAATGGAAATAATATTATTTATTCCATTGATAAGCATTTCTTTAACAGAAACAGGGGTACTCAATTAATATCAAATGCTTTTGGAGAGTACGAAATTATCAAAGGGTTGAAATTTAAATCAATGTTTGGTTATACCTTATCAAACTCTATTGGCAATAATGGTAATAATAGCGTTCCGGCAGCAGTATCAGTAGGTACATTGAATGAAAAAACAGGTATTTCTACCAATTTTGGCAACTACAATGAATGGAACTGGGTTAATACCCTTACATACAGTACAGCAATTGGCAAGCATGCCATTACAGCCATTGCAGGTACGGATGCGCTTAAGTTTTCAGGCGAGGGGTTAAATGGCAGTGGTATTGGTGCTCCACAGGATCAAATATCGGTTAGTGCAACAGTTCCGAATACCAGATTTGTAAATGGCAGTGCTTATGTACCATCTTCCTTATTTTCTTATCTGGCACGGGTAACTTATGGTTATGATAACAAATATCTTTTTCAAGCCACCTTTAGACGTGATGGTAGTTCAAAATTTGGTTCACTTAATACCTACGGTAATTTCCCTTCCATGTCTGTAGGATGGAGAATAAGCCAGGAAAAATTTATGCAGCATCTTACCTTCATCAATGATTTGAAAATCAGGGCCAGTTATGGTTCTGTGGGTAATCAAAACATTGCAAATTTGCAATATCTGTCTTATTATGGTGATATTAATGGAGAGTTTGGTTATACCTTGGGTGGCAATGTTGCTACAGGTTATCGGCCTACCATTATTGGTAACGATGGCATAAAATGGGAAACCAATGTGGAGCAAAATATTGGATTGGATGCAACTTTGCTAAATGGTAAATTAACCTTTAGTGTAGATTATTATAAAAAGAAATTAAAAGACCTTTTAGGAGAAGTACCAACTCCGCTTTATGCAGTTCCCTATAGTGGAAATCTTATTAAAAATGCATTTACCATGCAAAATTCAGGCATTGAGTTAACGGCAGGTTTGAATCAAAAAATTGGTGCAGTTAATCTTACATTTAATGCCAATTTCTCTACTCTAAATAATAAGGTAACCAGCCTGATTCCGGGAGATAAAACAAGTTATGTAACCCAAAACCTTTCTAATATTGGAGATGTTATTTCAGCTTCAAGCCGTACTTATGTGGGTGAAAGGATTGGGAACTTCTATGGTTATGTTTTTGATGGTATTATTCAAAATACCCGAGACGTTACAAGTAGTGGAATGGATGGTGTGGCTCCTGGTGATGTAAGGTATAAAGACCTTAATGGTGATGGTAAAATCACGCCGGCAGATCGTAAAAATCTTGGAAATGGTTTGCCGGGT
>JAYUTC010000412.1:0-2868 GCA_043755395.1 Ferruginibacter sp. | reverse complement strand
GGTTATTATTTGTGCAATTTCTAATGTATCTGTTTTACTTATGGTTAAATAGTTTACCAACTCTTTATTTTTATCCATCTGCCAAGCCACTTTTACCGAATCGAAAAATATCAGGTCAGCTTTTTTAAAGGCGGTTTGGCTTATGGGTTTAAGGTTGTAAAATTGTTTACCCATTCCTTTATTACTTATTATCAGGTTAAGGGCATCATTGGGTGGTAAAGCCAGATTCTTTTCTTTATAATTTATCGAAAGAGAAATATAATTGTCTAAAAATTTAGGCTTCAATTCTTCTTCGTGTATCAGCTTTTTCCAGTCATATCTTTTCCATTGGTGCGTTAGTGTAACAAGATCAAGAATATTGTTTTTGTTTTCATTTAAAAAAGAATCTGTGTTACAGTTTAGTTCTTTAAGCTGAGTATTTAATAATAGATCCTGTGTAATGGAATGGGTGTTGAGTTGATTGTAAAAATTTACATCTGCAACGGATACAGATAAATTAGTAAACATAGAATCGGACAATGTAATTTCAATACTGTTTTTTCCCTTGGGGCTTTTATTTATTGTATCTCTGCTAACTGAAATTTTATTGTAAGGGACAGTATCATTAATAAACAGCATTCTTTCCTGAAGTGTATTCCAATCTTTATCAAATAAAGTCAATTGCATTAAGCCAGTTGGTATAGCATTTTTTGAAATTTTAACTGTATAGGTTTCCATTTCATTCTTTATTATTAAATCGGCTTTGTAAACCTGGTAATTACCCGTTTGTATAATCAGATGCAGCGTATTTAAACTATCGCTGGTTTTGTTTTTTGCAATGCTGTATTGCAGTTCGTTATTAATTATTGCTGCATGAAATGTTACACCGTAACGGTTATTAACAGGCAAAGCAGTTTGTTTAATAATTCCATTTTCATCTTTCCATACCGCTATATATTTTTTACGTGGTAATGGCGAAAGGATTATTTTACCTAATCCTGAACCGTTGGTGAAAAATGTATCTACTACTTTATTTCTTTCCACTTCTACAATTTGCCCGTTTACCATTGCTGGTGTACCATCAGTATAGGTGGCTTTAAAAGCAATATGGTTTTCTAACTCTGCAATCATTTGCCCACCTTCGGAAAAGAATTGCAACTGTTTTGTTGTAGTTTTTGAAAAACTATCGGTGTTATTTTCTTTGCTGTAAACCGTTAAAACCCTTTCATAAATATTATTGCTATCATCAATTATCATGGCTTTTGTAAATGCTCTGAATTGTATCCTGCTGCTTTCTATTGTATCAGGTATTTCAAAATCGCCATTGCAACTGCCTTCTACAATTGGATATTGTTTTTGCTGTATTAGCTTTCCCTTTTCGTTGTAAATAGCAGCATAAAAATTAGTTGCAGTAAAAGATATTTCATTTACATTATACAGGTAAGCTTTAAACCAAATTGTTTCGCCAGGCAGGTAAATATCTTTATCAAAATGTATATGCATGGTTTGAAAAGTGAAAATGGAATCTGTAGCACCTGATTTTTTTTCTGTGGTTTGTGAAAAAATTTGTATGTTGACTAGAAAACTTAAAAGGAAACAACAAAGTGATGTAATATTCATAAAAATTGTGTTATATCTCAAAAATTTGACACATGCATACAAATTTGCTTTCATGTGCCAAATAATTTAATTCGTTTTTGATTTAACTACCACACTGGTCATATCCTTCGGCAACGTGACATGGTCCCCATTGACCTACATCACAAAATTGTTGACATTCCCATAAATGTTCATAACAAACCTTAAAAGGCCTTACTTCGCATATGGCAACCCATTCAGCTACCCCACCATTCACTTTTTTCATTTCATTTTGAGACATTACTTTAAAATCCTTATATTTCATTAACATAATATTGCGGTAGTTTTATAAAATTTAATAGCTACCAAAAACTTTAATGTTTAAAAGCACCTACTCTTTTTTAAAGCCCGGCTTAAAAAAGCAGGGCGGGGTTTTCGGCTTGGCCCCAAGGCTTTCCTAATGTTGTACACCATTATGGCCACCTTTTATACATGCAAATAAATTCTTAATCACAATGTGTTTTAACAGATTACTCGTGCAATCGTAATAACAACAGCTTGTCACTACCTTAGTTATAATCTTAGCGCAATACTCAATAGTTTTTTTAAATCAGGGTCATTCGCTTCTGTACGGGAATAAATAATTTTTCCCGTTTTATCTATTAAATATACCTGTGGTAAAGCAGGGTTATTGCCATAAGCTGCTTCAATAACTGGATCATTAATTATATTAATCCAGTTCAATTGCAGTTTTTGTATGGCTTTTAAACACTTTTCTTCATTTCTGTCTTCTGATACGGAAATGATAACAATATCATTTTTGGAATATTGTTTATAAATAGAGTCTAACATGGGAATTTCTGTAACACATGGTCCACACCAGGTAGCCCAAAAGTTCAATAGCACATATTTTTTTTCTCTGAAATTTAGCAGATCAATGCTGTTTCCATTAATATCTTTCGATGAAAACAAGGGTGCTGCTTTGCCCTCAAAACTATTGAGTCTTCCGTTTAGCACATTGATAATTTGTTTTGACTCAAATGTGCTTGAAAATGCAGGTGCTAAATATTTATTATAGATACCCAATAAACTATCTGCTTTATAATCAGTATTGGAAACAAATTCCTCTCTAAAAGACCATAAAGAATAAAACAGTTTATTATTGGTTTGAATAAATTGTAATCTTTTTTTCTGAATAGCTGCAGCAAATTCTATAAACTGCTGATACACCAATTCGCTATCATTGAGGTATTTTTTATTCACGATAAGAAAATCCTTAATCTCTTGTAATTCCTTTTTTGCAAATACATT
>JAYUTC010000411.1:0-18971 GCA_043755395.1 Ferruginibacter sp. | reverse complement strand
AAAACAGCAAAAAAGCAGCTTAAAAAAGCTGCTTATCAAAAAAATAAAAATATCCTGTTGCTGGAGCTGCCCCTACATCGTCAATCCTACCAAGTCGCATCCCCAAAATAAAATTTATAAAAAACCGCCTCATTTAATAATGAGACAGCCTCTTTTTAATTTAATATTTTATCACTTCGTCTTTTAAATGTATCTCCAGCTCTTTTTTGTCACTGGCTTCTACCCTGCCAATGATTTGCGCATCAATATTAAATTGTTTGGCCGCATCAATCATAATTTCCCCATCGGCTGCATCGCAATAAATTTCTAAACGGCATCCCATGTTAAACACTTCGTACATTTCCTTATTGTTGGTGCCACTGTTTTTTTTGATTATGGAAAATATTTCAGGTGCTTCAAACAAATTATCTTTTATAACTTTAAAATTACCCGGTAAATATTTCATGCACTTGGTTTGCCCGCCACCACTGCAATGGATTACACCATGTATTTTATCAAAATGATTGGTTAAAAGCGGTTGCATTACCGGCGCAAAAGTTCTGGTAGGGCTTAAAATCAGTTTGCCGATTGTAGTTTTTTCTTTTGAATTTTGATTTTTGATTTCAACTGTATCTGTTAACCGATGCTTACCAATATAAACTACATCTTCGTCCAAACCTGTATTAAAGCTTTCTTTAAAATTCTCTGCATAAAATTTACTTAGCACATCATGCCTGGCACTGGTAAGGCCATTACTGCCAATGCCGCTGTTGTATTCCGTTTCATAAGTAGCTTGACCATAACTGGCAAAGCCAACAATTACATCTCCGGGTTTTATTTTATCGTTGCTGATAATTTTATCTTTCGGCCAGCGGCAGGTCATGGTGCCGTTAACTGCAACAGAACGAACCACATCACCCACATCAGCTGTTTCTCCTCCCAGGTAATGAATATTTATGCCAAATGTTTTTAAGGTATCAAATAATTCCTGGCTACCGGTTATAATTTGTTCCAGCACTACGCCGGGAATCAGATTTTTATTTCTGTCGATGGTGCTGTTAAAAACGATATTATCATAAATGCCCACACACAACAGATCATCTAAGTTCATCACAATTGCATCCTGGGCAATACCTTTCCAAATGGAAATATCTCCCGTTTCTTTCCAATACAAATAAGCCAGAATGCTTTTAGTACCTGCTCCATCTGCATGCATAATATTCACAAAATTGTTATCCCCGCCTAAAAAATCGGGATATACTTTGCAAAAAGCATTGGGAAATATACCCTGGTCGAGATTTTTTACAGCAGCATGTACTTCTTCTTTTTGGGCAGAAACACCTCTTTTAGCGTATAAAGACATTAATAAGTTATAAGTTAAGAGTTATAAGTTTTTAAATTTCTTGCGATTCCAGTAACCAGTAAAAGTTCGGCAAATTTACAATTCAATATAGATTATCAATTATAAATTTATCCATTAGATTTGCAGCTTCTAAATATGCAGGTACATTACAATATCGCACAATTACCGGTTTTTAAAAATGCGGTAATCACTATTGGCACTTTTGATGGTGTACACAGCGGTCACCAGCAAATAATAAGTCAATTACTAGCTGAAGCAAAAGCAATTAATGGTAAAGCGGTGGTGGTAACTTTTCACCCACACCCTAAAATGATAGTGGCTGGGGCAAAGCATGATATAAAAGTGCTGAATACACTGGAAGAAAAAATTACATTATTAGAAAAACTTGGTGTTCATCATTTGGTAGTTGTACCATTTACCAGCGATTTTGCCGAACAAACTGCAGATGCCTATATAAAAGATTTTTTAGTTGCCCGCTTTCATCCGCATACTATTATTATTGGTTACGACCACCGCTTTGGTGCCGGCCGAAAAGGAGATTATCATTTATTGGAAGACGAAGCTGCTGCCAATAATTTTATAGTAAAAGAAATTCCGGAACATGTATTGCGGGATATTACCATCAGTTCTACAAAAATACGCGCCGCCTTACTTTCAGGAAATATTGAAACAGCCAACGAATTTTTAGGGTATCCATATTTTTTTACCGGCAAAGTGGTGGAAGGAAATAAAATGGGAAGAACAATTGGGTACCCTACAGCCAATTTGCAAATTGAAGACGAATACAAATTAATTCCCTGTAATGGCGTATATGCTGTAGAAATTCAAAAATCAAAAGTAAAAAGTAAAAAATTTAATGGAATGATGAATATTGGCTTTCGCCCCACAGTTGGCGGAACCACCAATAGAGTTATTGAAGTAAATATTTTTGATTTTGATGAAGATATTTATGGAGAAGAATTAACCGTATCTGTAAAAAAGAAACTGAGAGATGAAGTAAAGTTTAATGGCTTGGAAGAATTGAAAAAGCAACTGGCAAAGGATAAGGAAGATAGTAAACTAACTCTTTCTATCTAATTAATCATCTTCACCACCATTTCTTTCATCAACGATGCATCAGATGTTCCTGTATCACCCACTCCCACACCTTTTAAATTGTAATGGTGCAGTAATAATAAAATTCTTTCAATGCCATCGTAGCCGTAATTGCGGATGGTTTCCAAAGCATTTTTTACGGCGGTGCTGTTATAATAAAAATGAGGTTTTAATGTGGCTTCGCTTTTATCTTTCATACCAAAAACGGTATATACTTTACTAAAGCTGGCGTATAGTGCCGGCAGCACCATTTGTATGGGTGCGGCTTTGGGGTTGCCTTCAAAATACTGGATAATTTTTATGGCTTTGGCCAGGTCTTTTTTTGCAATGGCAGCCTGTAATTCAAATACATTGTACTCTTTACTGATACCGATAAATTTTTCAATATCATCTTCGGTAATTTCTTTGCGGCCTTTTAAGTTAATAGAAAGCTTATCTATTTCGTTGGCCATACGGCTGAGGTCGTTGCCAATATGTTCTTCTAAAAGTACAACCGCTTTTGAGCTAATGGTATAACCTTTGATGGTTACCATTTCTTTTATCCATTCCTGTATTTTAAAATCTTTTAATTTTTCTGATACAAATATTTCAGCAGTTTGTTTTAAAAGCTTATATAATTTTGTGCGCTTATCAAATGTTTTGGTTTTGTATGCTACTACAAAAATGGTGGACGACAACGGATGCTCAAAATAACTTTCCAGCTTATCAATATCTTTCATTTGTTGGGCTTCTTTTAGTAAAACCACCTGCCTCTCTGCAAACATGGGGTAACGTTTGCATGCATTTATTACAGCAGGCCATTCTGCATCTTTACCATAAAAAACAGTAAGGTTAAACCCGGCTTCCGCTTCATCCAAAATTTTATGCTCGGCATAATCCATTACCATATCTATATAATATTCTTCTTCTCCTTCGAGCCAGTAAATGGTCTTAAAGCTTTTCTTTTTCCAGTCGCTGATAATTTTTTCGGCACTCATAGCCTCAAAGGTAAAAGATTTTTGGAGGCATTAACTGTGGGGGTTTTATTTAAATTTCTTTACCCTTAGCTCCAGCACAGGTATACAACAAATTGCAGGCCTGACTATACTTTTATACATATTACTTTTAAAACTGGCATAATTTTGGTTTTAATTTGGTGCCCTAAAGGTTTTAATTTAGTTATTCACATATTAACAGAACTTACTTTTTGCATTCTTTTTAACTTAATGAATGAATACTTTTGTTACAAATAATAAAATAAAAATTATGGCATACGAAAATTTTCCTGAAACTGAAAAAACACCGCAGTCAATTCCTCCACCGGAAAGAAAGAATTTACGTAATATTTTAACTGGCTTATTATTGGTAGCCTTACTAGGTACCTGGGGATATATTTTATATGATAAAAATAAAACCAAAGAAACAATTCAGTTAAAAGATACACAATTAGCTACAAGCAGTACCGAAAAAGATGAGTTAAGAAAAGAACTGGATGATGCAACAATGCGGTATGATATGATTAAAACCAGCAGTGCTAATATGTCGCACAGCAAAGACAGTGTTATTACTCAAAGGGACAGAGATATTGCAGAAAAAAGAGTAAAAATTCAACAACTGCTTTCTAAAGCTAATGCAACTCAGGCCGAATTGGCTCAGGCAAAAACTTTAATTGCATCATTAAATGGCGATATAACAGGTTATAGAACACAGATTGAAACCTTACAGGGTGAAAAATTAGTCTTAAAACAGGAAAAAGAGGCTGTTACTAAAGAAAGAGATGTAGCAAGAAAAGAAACTGATGAAGCAAAAACCGTAATTAAAGAAAAAGAAAATGTTATTGATATAGGCTCCACACTTCATGCCAGCAATTTTTCTATAATGGGTATCAACGAAAGAAAAAGTGGAAAAGAAAAAACAACTTCTACTGCAAAAAGGGTTGATAAACTGCGTATTTCATTTGATTTGGATGAAAACAGAATAACACAATCGGGCAATAAAACAATTTATATCTGTATTACTGCCCCAAGTGGAACTCCTGTTACAGTTGAGGCTTTGGGTTCAGGAACATTTACTAACAGAGAGGGACAGGAAAAATTTTTTACACAAAGAGTAGAAATAAATTATACACAGGGGCAACGGCAAACTATTAACGTTGATTGGAAACAGAACAGTAATTTTGAAACTGGTGACTATAAAATAGAAATTTACAATAATGGTTTTAAGATTGGTGAAGGGGTTCGTAGTTTTAAAAAAGGTGGATTATTTAGTTAATTATTCCTGCTATATTATAAAGGCGGCGCAAATAAATTGCGCCTCTTTTATAATAATAACTTTTCATTTATAATATGGCTCTTATTGAAGCCCGGCCTACATGCACAGTTTTGGCAACACCCGGCTTTCTGCCTTCATATTGAATACTCACTTCAAAATTTCCAGCAAGCCTTTTGGCATACTCCACATTCCATAAATAATTTTTACCAGGCAGTAACCCATCAAGCAATATATATCCCACGGTAGTATTTGCAGCACCTGTATAGGCTTTAAAATTAATTTGATTGAATGTAACTTTAGCATTTAATGTACTGTTGTTAAGAATATTATATCTTAAATCTGCAATCAGGGAGTGAGTAACTGCTTTTTCCATTGAATCAATTGTATTCTTTTTATCAGAAAAATTATAACTCAAACTCAGTCTGAAATTTGATTTATAAATATATGATATCGTAGGCTCTAAACTATTTTGTAAAATAAAGTAATTGCGGTTATTAAATTTTGTTCCACTGGTATTTAGTTCATTTTTTGCCTGTCTGAAACTCATATTGGCAGAAATATTTTTATTAAGATTCCACCTCAATTTACCATATAAATTTCTCACTTTCCGGCTTTCAAATCCATAGGATAATAAAGTTTTTCCACTTGAAAGGCCATGTGTAACATCAAAACCCCATTTAACATTACTGCGATTAAAATAAAAAGTGTTGGTTAAAAAAGAATTTAAAGCCAAAAGCGTAGTATCTACTAATTTTTGGGTGAATGGATTAAATTGAAACTTTCCGGTTGAAATATCTTTCTTACTTATTTGCAATGCTGAACTTGTATTGGAACGATATAATAATTTTTTAAAGCCATGTATATTTATCGGTTTAATTATTGCTTTTGGATTTATATCGAGATTATAATTAAACTGTACATAATTTGCTTTTACATACTGGTTACTGGGGGTAAACAATTTTACGTATTTACGCTGATCCTGAAAAACAGCGATTTCAAATTCATTTAATTCCTTTAATCCATTAAGATTATAATCAATCCAGGTGTACTCACCTTGCCCGGCTGGAACTTCAAAAAAAGTATATTCTCGTTTCTGCTCCTGCCCTGCTCCCAGTTCGTATAAAATATTACCATTTAATAATCCTTTCCATTCTCTAAATGAATATTCTGTGCGGCCTAATAAACTTTCATCTGCTTTTTGCTTGCTGATAGCCGTATTTAAAATATGAAGTTTACGGTAAGTTATATTTAATTTTAACTGCCGGTTTTCATTCTTCATAATTTCTGTGAAGAAATTAATATTATTGCTCTTATCTGCCTGTTGAAGTATAGATTTAACGGGTAGTAAATCATTTCTGGCAAAATAAGAGACACCCCATTTGTTTAATTTATTTGGATCAGATTTTAGGTAAACCTGCCAGATGTTAAACGCATAACTAAACAGTGATAAAGTATCTGTTTGCTTATCACGCTGTTTATTATTTTCACTGCTGTAATTAAACCCAATCTGCAGTTTTTTTATTTTTAAAAGTTCTTTACTAAAATCAAAACTTGGTCTTATAAAGATGCCTTGTACCAACTGACTGCTTGTAGTTGTAACACTTATTTTATTTGTAAATTTCCAGCCGTTTACAACAGTATTGTTATCAAATTGCTGCCGAAAGCCGCGATAACTATCACTTCGGTTATAGTTAATAATTTCATAAGTATAAAAATTACCTTTTGCATCCGCAACTTTTAAAGATGCATTTGTAAAGTGTTCATCAGCCCGTGATAATTCAAAAGGTAAACTCCAGTCACGCAAATATTCTACATTACGTAAACGTTCTAAAGGCTTAAACCTGCCTTGCACAAACTCGTAACCCATATTTGTTTGCAAAAGCATTGGTTTACGAAACAGATTGATTTTTTTATCATTATTCTGAAATTGCAATTTTAAAGCAAAGCCTTTATCATTAGATTTATCTTTAGATGAAAACAAATTAATATCATAATTACTAACTGCAGCTTCTGCCCTTATTTTAGACTTTGAAGAAATCAGATATTCTCCACCAATTGTTATAACCTGTTGCTTTTTTGGTGATACCAGTAAAATTACAGGTGCCCAATCTCCTTTTTTTGCATTATTTACATCGGGTGCAATCCATGTATAAACTTTGCCGTTTACAGCATTTTGCAAAGGCATATAATTGCCCTTCCCCGGGCCCAGATAAGTAAAAGAAAGGCTGTATAAATTATCATTAGGATTACTGGAAAAAACAAAAATGGAATCATGTATGGTACTATTATAAACAGTATCAATCTTTTTGTATAAAATCTTATCAACAGAAAAAGTATCTCTTTGAGCATTTTCATAAAATGCTGAATCAACACCATCACCAATATTTGCTAAAAATTGCTTTTGTTTAGTATCAAGTACCTGATTAATTGATGAATTTTTAGCATCAGAATTACTGAAGGCCCCCACACTTAATATAAACTTGTTATTAAAATTAATTTCATTGCCGGCATATATCTGAGCATTTAAAAAATTTCGATCTGCATATTCAAATTCAACCTGAATTCTTTTATCTTTTGTAACTAAGTGTTTTTGAGTAAATGTAATTTCGGCTGTATTATAATTAATTATGTAATCCTGATCCTCCCCACGTTGTAATAATTCCCCATCAATAAAAACTCTTTCTGTTCCTGCAAGTATTACAAAATAAACTTCGTAGTTGGCACCTTGTAAACGATATGGCCCCTGATTTCCTTCAACTGGATTAAGAATGTTACGTATAAATTTCCCCTTTGCAACTGCCCCGCTAACCAATAATGAATTGGAAATATGTTTATTTATTTTATTTTCCGTTAAAAAAGAAATGCCCTGCAAACGTTTATAAAAATTAAGAAAATAATTTTTGTTTTGCCTGATATCAATATCTCCAAAATTTGCCTGCCATCCTTTCTTTTTTATTTGTAAATATATTTTATCAAAATCTCGTAAATCCTGTGTATTACCATCAGGTTGAATAGGAATATTATTATCTGTAATAGCAGCAGTTAATTCCAGACTATCACCAATAAATCCACTAAGTTGCAGATTAAGGCTTGAGTTTACAACCGCATCCTGGCTATTACCAAAAGAAATACCACGGCCAAAACTACCTTCAGACTTTACATTGCCAAAATCAAACAGTGGATTGCTTTGTTTATTATTAAAACTAAAAATTACCGGATTGTTGTTGATAAAATTATACCGTATACTATCATAATCATAATGCTTTACTGCTGCATTTAATTTAAAAGGGAATACACGATATGTAACCAAAATGTTTTCACCCCTTGGTTTTATTATCCAGGTAATGGTAGCGTTAACTTCATCCACTTTGTAGTTTGTGGAAACAACGTTTGCAATGCTTACAGAATTTGGAATAATACTTAAGGAATCAATTTTTAAAACATCTCCTTTAACAGCAATAATTTTTTTTCGGATATTGGACAGTGCCGAAGGCTTTTGAGCAAATAATACCTGCACAAATAAATTCATTATTAAAAACAAGTATATCCCGGGGTGCTTCAACAGTTTTTAGATTAGTAATGCATAAAATTAGCAATTATTGTGTAAGAAGGGCAAAATGATCTTTTGCATGTATATAAATTTTTAACCCCCTTATTTAGGATGCTTACTCATTAATTGTATTACCAAAAATAAAGTGAAAGTGAATATTCCTAATCTTTAACATGAAAATTATTTATTAATTTCACATTATGCTTTCCGTTAGATTATATATAGGATTGTTTTTTATATTACTGCTTTCAAATACCCATTCTATTTTTGCACAAAACAATTTACCAATATATTCAGTTAAAAAAAGTTTAGTTTCATTCCATTCCAATACAAAAATGGAATTAATTAAACCATCATCCAAAATGGTTTGTTGTACTTCGTGTATTTCTTGGTCTTAGTCTTATTACAAAAGGTATACAATTTATTAAAAATGGATCTGTACTGGAACAATTTATTAATCAAACTTCTGTTTCTCAAAATATTTCAGGGTTTAATATTTTTATTCCATGGTTGCATTTATTTGGCGGAAGTATGCTAATATCAGGTTTGTTTACACGCCTGTCAGTACTGCTGCAGATACCAGTTTTATTGGGGGCCGTATTTTTTGTACATTCTAACAGCAGCATTTTTTCAGGCCAATCTGACTTATTTTTTTCTATTATTGTTTTATTACTATTTATTTTGGTTGAAGGCGGCGGTTCATTTTCACTTGATAATGCTTTACATAACAAAAAAAATAACTAGGTATCCATTTTCATTTTTATAATCGCAAAAATAACTGTCTTCACAAACCATTTTCATTGTTGACTGTTCCGGTTTTTGAAGACAGCAACCGGGGAAGTGGGTAAAAATATCAACTTTGTAAGGTTAACACTTTCCAAAATTAAGCAAGTTGGAATATAAAAACATTTAAACCGGCATCTGTACTAGTTCAATAAACCTACTATTAAGGCAATTGTAATAATAAAAATTAAAGTGATCACACTTTTTCTCCACTGCCTTTTAAACAGCAGATAAATAAATGAGATAAAGAGAAGCATCAGGCTTACTAAAAAAAATAGCCCTCCCACTGCGCTAAGCAATTCAATATTGGCCAGCATACCTATCAGTAATATCGGCAGGCTTAAAAAAGAAAGCAGGATAGGTCTTATCCAGTTTTCAACCGGGTATAAAAGCATTTTTTTAAACGTCATTATATAGATTATTCTGCACGTAATCCTGCTGAAAGATATTCTCTATTCATTCGGGCAATATTACTAACTGAAATACCTTTAGGACATTCTGCTTCGCAGGCATAGGTGTTGGTACAATTTCCAAATCCTTCCTTATCCATTTGAGCTACCATATTTAAAACACGGCTCTCTCTTTCGGGTTTACCCTGTGGTAACATTGCTAATTGAGCAACTTTTGCACTAACAAATAACATAGCACTACTATTTTTGCAGGTAGCCACACAAGCTCCACAACCGATGCATGAAGCTGCAGAAAAAGCATCATCAGCATTTTTTTTATCAATAGGTATTGCATTGGCATCAACTGCATTACCTGTATTAACTGATATATAACCACCAGCCTGAATAATTCTGTCAAATGCACTTCTATCCACCATTAAGTCTTTAATTACCGGAAATGCACCACTTCTCCAAGGCTCCACAACAATGGTATCACCATCATTAAAAGCTCTCATATGTAACTGGCAGGTAGTATTTTGTGTCCATGGCCCGTGTGCCTTACCGTTAATATGCATGCTGCATTGGCCACATATTCCTTCACGACAGTCATGATCAAATGCAATGGCATCTTTTCCTTGGGTAATCAACTGTTCGTTTAATACATCAAACATTTCCAAAAAAGACATTTCACTTGAAATATCTTTAACCTGAAAGGTTTCAAATTGCCCTTTGTCGGTGTTGTTTTTCTGTTTCCACACTTTCAGTGTGAGGTTCATGTGATAATGTTGCATTGTATAAATTGCTTAATTGCTAAATTTTATTATAATTACTGTATTCAAAGGGTCGTAACCCAAATTTTTGCCATAAAAAATATAATAACCGGTGTTTTATATTTTTAAAATTTTTCTTATTTATATCCATTTCAAAATTCCAATCTTCCTTTGTAAGTAGTTCTTTCATTACGCATGGATGCGAACCTTTAAACAATGTAACAGAATCTATATTTGAATAATCAAATGGCAACAATTCTTTTGCTGCAGCCTCTGTTTTTACTCTTCCTTCCTCCCCTCCAAATATATTACCAAAATTTACACTTTTTTGGTACATATGTAATGGATTACGCACCCACCCATAATGATAAATAAATGCATCAATCAATTTTACATTAAGTTTACGGTTGTCATCCCATCTAAAGCCCTGTGCATCACGATAACTTTTTATTTTTTTGTTATTTCGTATGATCCTTATCTCTTTGCTGTACCAACTTCTGCCATCGCCTATATATTTATAACTACCATAAAAATGATGATAATTAAATAATAATCCTTCTATTCTTTTATCCTCCTTATATTGATTCATTGCCTTCCCAATAATATTATGATATTGTTCATGCACCACTTCATCTGCCTGAATGTAAAAGAGCCAGTCGCTATCAGTTGCTGTTGCAGCCAATGCTTTATTGGTTTCCACTGCTAACACTTTTCCCTCTTCTGTTAAACTGTCATCCCAAACCGAATGAAAAATTTTTATTTTATCCGAACCAATTGATGCAATCAAATTATTTGTATCATCTTCCGAATCTCCCATGCAAACTACCATCTCATCTACTAAGGGTAAAATTGATGTTATAGATTCTACAACCGGGTAGCCAAACTTAATGGCATTCTTAATAAAAGTAAAACCTGATACTTTCATTTTACTTATAACTTCGTTGACTGGGTTTAACAATCTCAAAATTCAATTCTTCTTTTATTAATTCCCAATTGCTTTCCCCTTTAAATTCCCATGCAGATACATAACTGTAATTGTCATCATCCCTTTTAGCTTCGCCTTCTTCTGTCTGGCTTTCTTCTCTAAAATGCCCGCCGCAACTTTCATTACGATCTAATGCATCTTTACACATCAATTCGCCCAGCTCAATAAAATCAGCTACACGTCCGGCTTTATCCAACTCCGGATTCATGCTGTTTATTTCACCCGGAATTCTCACATCACTCCAAAATTCTTTTTTCAATTGTTGTATTTCACTAATTGCTTCCTTTAAGCCCTGTATGTTACGGGCCATACCACACTTATCCCACATTATTTTGCCCAGGCGTTTATGAAAACTTTCTACCGTTTGAGAACCTTTAATATTCATCAAAATATTTATCCTGTCGCTAACTGCTTTTTCAGTTTCTTCAAATGCAGGATGTGAGGTAGGAATTGATGGATTTCGGATTTCATCAGCCAAATAATTTCCTAATGTATATGGAATTACAAAATACCCATCTGCCAATCCCTGCATTAATGCAGAGGCACCTAACCTGTTTGCACCATGGTCGCTAAAATTGGCCTCGCCCAATGCATACAAACCTTTTATTGTAGTTTGTAATTCATAATCAACCCAAAGCCCACCCATAGTGTAATGCACTGCAGGATAAATTCTCATGGGCATTTCATATGGGTTTTCGCCTGTTATCTTTTCATACATTTCAAAAAGATTACCATATTTTTCTTTTACCACTTCTTTACCCATTGCAATAATGCTGGTTTCTTCAACATTGGTTAACCCTTGCTTACCTACTTCAATTTTTCCATAACGTTTTATCGCATCAGCAAAATCCAGATACACTGCTAATTTAGTTGTACCCACGCCATAACCTTCATCACATCTTTCTTTTGCAGCTCTTGAAGCCACATCTCTTGGCACCAGATTTCCAAAAGCCGGATATCTTCTTTCTAAATAATAATCTCTTTCATCTTCCGGAATATCAATTGCATTACGATTTTCGTCTTTAATCTTAGGCACCCAAATCCTGCCATCATTTCGTAAGCTTTCACTCATTAACGTTAACTTACTTTGATAATCGCCACTAACGGGAATACATGTAGGATGAATTTGTGTAAAACAAGGATTTCCAAAAAACGCACCTTTTTTATGCGCCTTCCATGCTGCTGTAACATTACTACCCATAGCATTGGTACTTAAATAAAATACATTGCCATAACCACCAGTACATAAAAGTACAGCATGTCCAAAATGCCTTTCTAATTCTCCGGTCACTAAATTTCTTGCAATAATGCCTCGTGCCTTTCCATCAATCATTACCACATCAAGCATTTCATGTCGGCTGTATTGCGTTACATTGCCTAAAGATATTTGTCTTTCTAAAGCACTATAAGCACCTAATAACAACTGTTGGCCTGTTTGTCCGGCTGCATAAAATGTACGCTGTACCTGAGTGCCACCAAAACTTCTGTTACTAAGTAATCCTCCATATTCTCTTGCAAAAGGAACTCCCTGAGCTACACACTGGTCTATAATATTATTACTTACTTCTGCCAGGCGATGTACGTTAGCTTCCCTGGCCCTGTAATCCCCGCCCTTTACGGTATCATAAAATAAACGAAACACCGAATCGCCATCGTTTTGATAATTTTTAGCCGCATTTATTCCACCCTGCGCTGCTATACTGTGTGCACGGCGGGGACTATCCTGAAAACAAAATGTTTTTACATTATATCCCAACTCTCCTAATGCCGCAGCAGCAGAAGCTCCAGCCAATCCGGTTCCCACAACTATTACTTCCAATTTTCTTTTATTGGCAGGATTTACTAATTTAACATGTCCTTTATAGTCCTCCCACTTTTCACTCATTTCCCCTGTAGGAATTTTTGAATTTAGAGCCATATTTTAAATTATAAGTTTTGAGTTATACATTATAAGTTTTTTTTGTAACCAGCTTTTACCTCCTTGTTAAACTTCATTGGTAAGTATACTTAATTATTTTTTGTCTTTTAAAACAAGATATAAATAACCACTCTTCATCACAACATATTTATTAATCGATTAAGCTCGAAATTACATTACTGAATCCAGCCTAAATAAAAAGCCAAAGGCATTAATGCAAATAATACACAAACAATAACAGAAAAACCAATACCAGCGCTTTTTATTACTGGTGTATATTTTTTATGATTAATCCCCATTGTTTGAAATGCACTTGGAAATCCATGTATCAAATGCCAGAATAAAGAAATAACACCAAAAATATATACTATTACAACCCATAAATTTTGAAACTCCTCTTTCATTGATTCAAATAAATTATGACTGGCATCGTTTTCACCTCCATTAGCATACAACGCAATTTTAGTATCCACAAAAAATTTAGAAACATGAATAACTAAAAAAATCAAAAGCAATGTACCCAGTAAACCCATGCTGCGGCTGTACCATTTACTGTTGGTAGATGCTGCATTTACTGCATAATTCACAGGCCTTGCTGCATTGTTCTGTTTCCAAAGTATCAGCCCCTGTATAACATGAACTATTAATCCTGCAAATAACCCTATTTCAAATACCCTAATAATGTAATTGTGGCTCATAAAGTGGGCATAGAAGTTAAACATTTCGCCTCCATCATTAAAAAATATCATGGAGTTTACAGTGCAGTGAATAACAAGAAAGGAAATAAGAAACAATCCGGTAAGCCCCATTGTAAACTTCTTGCCTATCGAAGAAGTAAAAATCTGTTTAAAGGTCATTGTGCAAAAGTTATAGGTTGAATTATGGAAGACAAATTTACGTCACAAACATTCAAAAAAGTACTTTACCAGATGTTTTTATACAAATGATACTTTTTTTATTCCAGCAGCAGCATTATCCAGTTATCAACCTGTTGAAAAATAATTTCGGGTTTCAATGTTCTCCATTGTGGAAAATCCATCAAATTAATATAACTGGTGAGCCGTGCTTTTTTAAAATCATACTGGCTTTGCTGAGGCATATTAATAATAGCTATCCAGCCCCCATCATCCTGCAATTGTTCCTTCCACTCTTCATAATAACTATCGTCACTACTGTGAAAGTTTAAAACATTTTCCGCTATTATAATAAATTTGGTAATACCTTTTACATACAAAATATCCGTAACATCTCTTCTTAATGTCATAATATCATTCTCAATGGCATCATTCCACTCACCTATTAATTCAATTATTGAATAATTTTGTTCATAATCTGTAAACAAAATTTTCATATATAAAGTTCGACTGCCAAAATCATCCCATTGAGGATGGATATAATAATTATAAACGGTTTGTGAAAACTCAAACTCACTGTAAGTTCTGCCATAAAATGGTGATAATTCATCTTCTTCTGCGGCATATAAGTGGCGCCAGTTATAATATGGTTCAATATCCTGCATTTAATAATTTTTGTTTAGCCTTCCAGGAATAATTAATTTTCACTTATAAATAATATGATGCCTATATTTTCTTTCAACAATATAAAATCGCATTTTTTAAAATAAATATTCATTATACAAAGTTTAAACAAAACAGAACATATTACAAATCAATATTTCTATTTTAAATTTGTTTAATAAAAAAAGGTTGCCATAATTGACAACCCTCTTACATAATAACCGTAATATTCTTATTGCACCAAAATACGTTCTGTAAATACTGTTTGATTTTTTGCATCGGTAACTTTAACAAGATACATTCCCTTGGCAATTATACTGGAAATTTTTACCAGTTCTGTTTGCAATTTAGAAGAAATAGAAACGACACTTTTCATTACTGACCTACCCGATAAATCAGTTAATACTATTGTATATCTTCCGGATTTTTGACCATCAAATAAAACCCTGAATTCATTGGCAGTAACAGGATTTGGAAAAATTCTTGCATCTGTATTTATGGTACTCGCAGGTACAAAAGATGGAATATTAAAATATCTTTTTGCCTCTGCCTCTCTTTGATATAACAAATTACCATTTGCAAGATCCGAAGCATTATAAGTATTATCCGAGCCCTCAATTTTAACTGCTGCTAAATCAATCATTTTAAATTTATAATACCCCTCAAAAGTATTGGCACTGCTCACAACAATATTACCATCTGCATCAACTGCTGCACCATTTGTGGTGTAATTGGCCGGCAAGCCGGTAATAGTGCCGATATGCGTAGTTATTCTGGAATCAATATCTACTTTAAAAATTTGGTGATTAGCAGATATTATATATAATTTACCATAAGCATCCGCAACCATATCGCCGCCCCAGCTTGTACATTTATTATGAATGGAAATACCGTTTATATTACTTTCTGCATCAACTAAATTGCCCAAATCGGTAATAACCGTTTTTTTGCCTGTAGTAAATCGAATTAAATGATTACCATCGTTTGTAATGGCATATCCGTTACCATCCGCTGCAATATCCATACGGGTAATGTGGTTTGCTTCGTCCATTAAATTTAAGGCGTTCAGTAAATGAGACTTATCAGTATAAAATTTTTGATTCTCCCCTTTTATACTCAAATCTAACCAGCGTAATTCCCCGATTCTCATTGGAGTAAAAAATAATTTATCATGTTTTTTGTCATATGCCGCAGCTGCAACCATGGTTACAGTTGGAGCATCCTTCATTTGTACAACCGAATTTGTGCCATTATTATCAAATTTAAAATTGAGGGTAGATACAGGCGCTTTTGTGGCAGCATCCAATAAAATAAAGGATGTTTTATCTCTTTGGTAAATTTCATTAACTATTTTACCAGAAGAAATATCAACCTGCCGAATATTCATCCATGCAAAACCGCCATTGCCATCACTGGTTATTGCAAATGTTTTGCCAGCATCCTGTGCTAACAATGAAAAGGAGGATACAATAAATGCTGAGGAGAGTAAAATTTTAAAATTCATAAAAGTAGTTTTGTGATTAGATTCCTAAGTTAATCAAATTACATAATATTTTCAGTTTTTTTTATGAATGGAAACTTTCAATGGCTTTTTTAACAGTTCCTTTTTCCAGTAATAATTCTTTTGCCCTTTCATATTCATCTAATCCTAATTTTTCCATTAGCATTTTTACGCCTCTGTCTACTAATTTTTCATTTGTTAATTGCATGTTTACCATTTTATTATCCTCTACCCTTCCCAATTGAATCATGACAGATGTAGAAATCATATTTAGTACTAATTTTTGTGCAGTCCCGCTTTTCATACGGGTACTTCCGGTAACAAATTCCGGCCCAACAATAACTTCAATTGCAAAATCTGCAGCATTGCTTACAGGAGAATCTGGATTACAGCAAATACTACCAGTTGCAATATTATTTTCCCTGCATTTATCCAAAGCGCCAATTACATAAGGCGTTGTACCACTTGCAGCAACACCAATAACCATATCATTGCTGGTAATATTATGTAACTGCAAATCTCTCCAGCCCTGTTCAATATCATCCTCTGCAAATTCAACGGCCTCAGTTATTGCTTTTGCACCACCAGCTATAATGCCAATAACCAAACCATAAGGCACCCCATATGTAGGAGGGCATTCGCTTGCATCTAAAATTCCCAACCGCCCACTTGTACCAGCACCAATATAAAAAAGACGGCCACCAACTAGCATTTTATCAACAATAGTATGTACCAAAACTTCTATTTGCGGAATTACTTTTGCAATTGCAGCAGGTACAGTAGCATCCTCTTCATTAATATTATTCAATATTTGAACCACACTCATTTTTTCCAGATGCCGGTATGCAGAGGTTGATTCGGTTATCTTTTCAAATGCCATAATAATGTTGATTCATTTTATTTAACTATGATACTTTATTAACCCATCCATTGGTTTTTTAAGCACTTTTCCCAATTGTAATTCATAGGTGTTGCACATTTCATATAATACATCCTTAAACCCAAATGCCACACTCCCAATAAAATTTATAGGCAATGTCCAGCTTTCCCTGTATTTATAAATATGATTAAAAAAGAAATCATTAAACCCATCTTCAATAATATTTTCAATCATATAATGCCCTCTGTTCTCTGCCAAAAAAATAGCAAATGATGCAAGGTACCTGTTAGGTAGTGGTTTTTTGTATACAGCCTCTAGTATTTCATAACTGTTGGTTTTAAACTTTGCAACAAAACGATCCATCAAATCTTCATCAAAAGTATTATATAAAAAATATTGAATTACTTTTCTTCCAAGATATGCACCGCTACCTTCATCACCCAACACATAGCCCAGACCAGGACTGTTTTTTACAATTCTTTTCCCATTATAATAACACGAATTGGAACCCGTGCCTAAAATGCAGGCAATGCCTTTTTCTTTACCACATAAAGCTTTAGCAGCCCCGGTTAAATCATGATCAACAAATACTTTTGCCCCGGGAAAACCCTTTTGCATAGCTTTTTTAACCAGTTTAACATTATCAGGGTTACTACATCCTGTACCATAAAAGTAAATTTCAGCAGGTTCTACCTTTTTCATTTTACTTTGTAATTCCTGCCCAATTATTTTTTGAATTTGCTGGGAAGTTAAAAAATATGGACTTAACCCCTGAGTATAAAATATTTTCTTCTTTTTCCCATCAATCAGGCACCATTCTGTTTTAGTGGATCCGCTATCAGCAATTAGTTTTATGGCCATTGTTTCATTTTGAAATAGTAATTGAAGTTACTATATTTTGTTTGGTTTAGAAGCTTGGTTTTTGATAGTTAAGCTTTATTCTTTACTTCTGTGCCTCATGGTAAATAAAAAATTATCTTCGCAAAATGAATAACAAAAAAATACAGGTTTGGTTGCCCCTTCTTTTTAGTATTACTATGATTGCCGGAATGTACCTTGGATTTAAGATGAGAGATAATATGCCGGGCAAAAGCTTTTTTTACCTGGAAAAAAGGAGACCAATTCAGGAAATTATGGATCTTATTCAAAATAAATATGTTGATGAAGTAAAACCCGACGCTTTAGCGGATACTGCAATACAGGCCATGCTTAATAAACTAGATCCACACTCAGTTTTTATACCGGCCGAACAATTACAGGCTATTAATGAGGACCTTGCAGGAAAATTTTATGGAATTGGAGTAGAATTTAACATTATTGATGATACAATTAATGTAATAAATGTGTTGAAAGATGGACCAAGTTTTAAAGCAGGAATTCAACCAGGTGATAAATTTATAAAAGCTGAGGACAGCATTATTGCGGGCAAAAAAATTGACGCTGATAAAGTAAGAAGATTATTACGTGGTGACAGAGGTACTAAAGTAAATATCACCATTTTACGAGGAGATTTACAAAAAAATATTGCCATTACCAGAGATGCCATACCCTTAAGTAGCTTAGATGCCAGTTATTTAATTAGTGATGGTATTGGCTATATAAAACTTAATAAATTTTCGCAGCAAACATATCGTGAATTTATGGATGCTTTAATAGCATTAAAAAAACAGGGTTTACAAAAATTAATTTTGGATTTAAGAGGAAATGGTGGTGGAATTTTGGATGAGGCAGTTGAAATTGCAGATGAGTTTTTGCCTGGAGATAAATTAATTACCTATACCGAAGGAAAACATATTGCAAAAAAAGAATACCGTTGCAGAAGAGAAGGCCAGTTTGAAACTGGTTTACTTGTTGTACTGGCTGATGAAGGTACAGCCAGCGCCAGCGAAGTATTGATTGGTGCTTTACAGGACTGGGACAGGGCAACAATTATAGGCAGGCGCACTTTTGGAAAAGGATTGGTTCAGGAGCAATTTGACTTAAGTGATAAA
>JAYUTC010000410.1:0-7166 GCA_043755395.1 Ferruginibacter sp. | reverse complement strand
AAACTTTTTTTGAAGAAGCAGACATTTAGTAATGTAAAAGCCATTTGTGGTGGTGCATTAGTATCTGGTGTGTTGCAAAGTAGTTCTATCGTAAATCTGTTGGTTTTAAGTATGGTTGGTGCTGGGGTGGTAAAAATGGAAAATGCTCTTGCTTTAATGCTTGGCTCAAATTTAGGTACTTCACTAAATAGCTGGATATTGGTAACACTTGGCTTTAATTACAACATAGATAGCATTGTATTACCAATTGTAGGTATTACTGGGATTTGGATGGCTTTTGTAAATAGTGAAAGCAAATATTTCTTATGGCTTAAATTTTTATTTAGCCTTGGCTTTTTGTTTATTGCACTTGGCTTTATTAAAAACGGGATGGAAGAATTTGTAAAACAAACGGATTTATCTTTTTTTAATCATTACCCAACTCTGGTATTTCTGCTTTTGGGTATTTTGTTAACAACTATTGTTCAATCTAGTTCTGCCACAATTGCGCTAACATTAAGTGCTTTAAATACGAATGCCATCACATTATTTGTTGCTACAGCAATTGTTCTGGGATCCGAAATTGGTACTACATTTAAATTATTCTTGGCTTCCGCCAAAGGGTTATCCAGTAAGAAAGGAGTGGCATTGGGCAATTTTTTATTTAACTTAATAACAGTATGTATTCTTTTTTTATTTTTACGTCCGGTAAATTATTTTATTTATAATGTACTGCAGATTAAAGACAGTCTTATCGCAGTAGTTTTCTTTCAAAGTTTCGTAAACCTGTTTTGCATTATTATTTTTTTTCCTTTCTTAAAACTGTTTGGAAAATTTTTACTTGCACGATACTCTGTTAAAGAAGATAGAAGCTATTTTATAAGTAAAGTATCTGTTACAAACAGTTTTCTTGCAATAGAGGCATTGGAAAATGAAACCCAATATTTTATCAGGCTTGTTATTGATTATAGTCTTGATTCATTTGAGCTTAAAGGTGCATTAAAAGCTAATTACACACTGCAAAGAAATTTTATTAGCAAAACAGTATCAGAAAAATATGAGTATATTAAGCAACTGCATGGTGAAATGCATGGGTTTATTTTAAAATTACAAAATACAACTTCAGATAAATCGGAAACAGAAAGACTTAACCAGTTAATATCTGCTGTACGAAATAGTATGTATGCTGCAAAAAATATAAGGGATGCACAGAATGATATTGAGCTAATGCGAAATTCCTCAAACGATATTAAATATAGTTTTTATACTCAGTCAAAAATAAGGTTACTGAATTTTTACAGGCTTATTTTTTCGTTAGTTAATTATGAATCAGGAGTAAATAATTTTAAAGAGCTTACTTCACTTTATCAATCTGTAACAACCGGCTACTCCGAATCATTACACTCTCTTTATAAAGAAACTATGACCATTCGAGTAAGCGAAATTGAAATTTCAACACTAATAAACTTTAACCGTGAGATATACACTTCTTTTAAATCTATTTTATTTGGATTGAAGGATTATCTGCTTGATCCCAAAGAAGCAGATTATTTTGATGCCCAACCTGGTTTTATCCGCTAATAAATGTAGATGTTATCGCCTATAAAACATATGACAACATGAATAAAAAAAGATCACATTTCTGTAATCTCTTTTTGTATTGACCGCGTTAGGATTCAAACCTAAAACCTTCCCGACCACAGTCGGGATGCTCTATTCATTTGATCTAATTTGCAAGAATATCAAAATAAAAAAGACCAACATCATGTTAGTCTTTTATTTGTGACCGCGTTAGGATTCAAACCTAAAACCTTCTCATCCGTAGTGAGATGCTCTAGTCAGTTGAGCTACGCAGCCATTTAATATTTGTAACTCAGATCCTAAAACCTTCCCGACCTATTGTCGGGATGCTCTATTCAGTTGAGCTACGCAGCCTTTATTTGGGGTGCAAATATAGCCATAAAATAGCTTCTGTCCAAACATTTACAAGCCAGCCAAAAAACTATCGTGTATAAGATCCACTACATTTACCAGGTTCTTGGTTTCTTCATAAACTTTTAACTGCCTGTCTGCTCCAGTTCCCTGTTCCATCATTTTATGTACGTTATTAATAACATGGCGGCTTCCTAAATGGGGTACCACATCATCAATAAAATCAAGTAATTCGTAAAGTAAAACCCTTGTATTTACTTCACTTTCTTTTCCAAAATCAATTAGGCTTCCATCAATACCATAGCGGCCGGCCCTCCATTTATTTTCATTTAATAATGCTCTGGAATACATCATAAAATTTAAATTTTGGCTGCGAAGTTTATACAGTTTTGCGCATATTGCCTGAAAAAGTCCGGCAATTGAAATAGTCTCCTGCACTGTCATAGGAATATCGCAAATGCGGAATTCCACAGTATTAAAAAATGGATGTACTCTTAAATCCCACCATATTTTTTTTGCATTATCTATACAGTTTGTTTTAATTAATAGGTTTACATAATTGTCATAAGCTTCTATGCTTTCAAAAAAATCAGGAATACCAGTTCTGGGAAATTTATCAAATACTTTTGTTCTGAAGGATTTATAGCCGGTTAACCTTCCTTCCCAAAAGGGGGAGTTGGTACTTAAAGCATAGATATGGGGCAAAAAATACCTTGCACTGTTTGCTATATGAATGGCCATTTCCCTGGTTTCCATACCAACATGAACATGCAGGCCAAAAATTAAATTACTGCGTGCAGCTTCCTGCAGTTCATTTACAATTTCACTGTACCGGGCATGTTCGGTTATTAACTGACTTTCCCAGTGACTGAAGGGATGTGTGCCCGATGCTCCAACCCATAGGCCATGCACTGCTGCTATATCACTTATAGTTTTTCTGAGTGTACTAACATCCATAAAGGCTTCATCTACATCATTACAAATATCTGTACCCACTTCCACAACTGCCTGATGCATTTCAGCTTTTACTTTATCCTTAATTACTTTTTGCCCGTCCTGTACAATTTTCTGTTCATGGCTTTTTAATTCCCTTGTAACAGGATCAATAACCATATATTCTTCTTCTACGCCAAGTGTAAAATGTTTGTATGATAGGTTTGCCATTAAAATAAATTAAGTAAAAATGATTGATGTTATATTATAAAAGATATTTCATTCTTAATTCATCATTAGTACAGTTGTTGTTTATTAGCACTGTTTTTTATATAAGTTCCCCAGGTTAAATTGTCCATATTTTCTTTATGTTCCAATGCCTTTTCTATAGCATAATTGGCAGCTGTTTCTACCACCCAGTCAAAATTTTCCTGTCCAACACTACTCACTTCAGCATCGGGTGCAGGATTACAAAAGTCAATGGCATATGGTACGCCATCACGTAAGGCTAATTCTACGGTGTTAAAATCATAACCCAAATAATGGCAGATACGAAGTACAATCTCTTCCATCAATTTATATCTTTCTGCACTTGGTTTAAAATCTGCTACGTATCTCAAATGATGAGGGTTACGTGGTTCATAAGGCATGATGCGTACATATTTGCCACCAATACAATAACAACGGTAGTATTCATCAAATTTAATTTCTTCCTGCAGCATCATTACCAATTGCTCTGTTTCAGCATGCTTTTCAAAAAATTCTTCCAAACTGTTTAACTGATAAACGCTTTTCCATCCGCCTCCTGCATAGGGTTTCATGTATGCAGGAAAACCAATGTATTTAAAAATACCCTCCCAGTCTAACGGGTAAGCTAAGTTGCTGAAAGATTCATCCGTTGTATCAGCAGGCAAATCCTTACTTGGCAGAATAACAGTTTTAGGTACAGGAACTCCAATTTTTGTGGCAAGGCAGTTATTGAAAAATTTTTCGTCAGCGCTCCACCAAAAGGGGTTATTAATTACAGTAGTACCACATAATGCTGCATTTTTTAAATAAGCCCTGTAAAATGGAACATCCTGGCTAATCCTGTCGAAGATAACTGCATAGCCACTGGGTTCGCCCTGCATTACTTTATCAATTTGTACAGGTTCGGCAATTATGCCATCAATTTTTTTGCTATTTACTCTTTCTATAAAAGCCATTGGAAAACTTCTTTCCTTTCCGAAAAGCACACCAATTTTCTTCATAACTGTGGGGTTTATTTATTGATAAAACTTACGTATCATTTTTAACGTATTCAAATATATTTTTTCGTAGCCAATAAAACAAATATTGTTTAAGGATGTAATACTGGATTAAGAAAACGAAGACTTTATAAGTACTGCAGCATCAAGTATCCTTTATCAGCTTCTTTCCTTAATTTTGAAATCTATGCAAACAAAAAAAACCGCAGGTGTTATTGTTGAGAATTACGTTTTAAAATCAAAATTATTGGCAAGGGATGTAAAAGTGGATTGTTATTTTCCCTGGGATGTGGCATTACATGGGAAAATAAGTCTTTTATTGATAAACGATGGTCAGGATCTGGTTACGATGAAATTTGAAGAGATACTTGAAAAATTATATGAATCTGATAGTATAATACCTTTAATATGTGTGGGTATTCACTGTTCGGCAGATAGAAAAAACGAATATGGCACGGCTAAAATTTTAGATTATAAAGGAAGAGGGGCAAAAGCAGCTTTATATAACAATTTTATATTTGAAGAATTATTACCTTTTATACGTAAAACATATAAAATACAGTCTTTTAAAGAAAAATCCTTTGCCGGATTCTCTTTAGGTGGATTAAGCGCATTGGATATCGTTTGGAATAATCCTCATGAATTTAGATTGACAGGTGTTTTTAGTGGTTCATTATGGTGGAGGGATAAGGGACAGGATGATGCAGATTTTAATGAAGATACTGACCGGATTATGCACCGTCAAATAAGGGAAGGTAATTATGCCCCCTGGCTTAAATTTTTTTTTGAAGTAGGTACGCAGGATGAAACTGCTGATAGAAATAATAATGGCGTTATCGACTCTATTGATGATGCAGTAAGCCTGATAGATGATTTGATTAAGAAAGGGTATAAAAACGGCACTGATATAAAATTTATAGAATTAGCAGAAGGCAAACATGATGTTCCTACCTGGGCAAAAGCTTTTCCCGATTTTTTAAAATGGGGTTGGGATATTAATAACCAGGCAATGGATTGAATTTATATTCACGTATAAAAAAAATCCCCCGAAATTTTTCGGGGGATTTTTTTTACTTTTTTTATATTTTAGAAAATATAACGAACACCTAATTGTGCCTGCCATACATCCTGAATTGCTGTTCCTTTTCGGTAAGTTTCATAATTTAAACTATTTGTTACAGTATTCATTTTAAAGAAGGGAAGACCCGCAGCATCTACTCTTGATAATAAAAGAGGAGAAGTTGTATTGGTAACATGTGCAACACCCCATTGATTTTTAAGCATGTTGCCAACGTTAAATATATCAGCTCTAAACTGAATAGTATGTCTTTGTTTGCCAATATTTCTGAATACTTCAACCATTGTAGATAAATCAAATCTTGTTAACATTGGTTGTAATACACCATTTCTTTGAGCAACCTCACCTCTGTGTGATTTTAAGTATGAGTTGTTTTGAATATAATTTTCAAAAGCATCTTTTTGCTGTTGAACTGTGAAAGAGGTTGCACCGGTAATAGCATCAAAATTCATTTCATTTTGATTTCTTGGTATATAAAGTAAATCATTGCCACTTATACCATCACCATTAAAATCATTAGAATAACCATAAGAAAATCTTCCAAGGCTTTGCGATTGTCCAAATAATGAAACTTGTATAGCTACAGTTTTGGCAATTTCTTTTCTGTAAGTAATATTTCCAATTACACGATGCCTGGTATCATTATCGCTAAAAGAATTATCGGGAAGGTTGTTACCATTAACAGTTCTGGTTGAAGTAAAACTGCTGAATGCAATGGTGCTTGCACTGGAATAATCTTTTGTTTTTCCAAAATTATAAGCCAACATCCAGCTTAAGCCTTTTTGTAAGGGTTTTTCTAATTTAAGTGTAACACTTGTATTTGCACCGTAGGGACGGCTGGACAATACAGTTGCATCATTTACATTAGAATTAATTCTAGCCAAACTGGAGCTTCCTGCAAACCTGGGGCGCATATCAGGCCCTGTAAATGCTGTTGTGGCAACTTTTTGATTGCCATTATAATAAAAAATATTACTTAAACTTTGTGTAAATAAAAATTCAGCTGAACCAACTATACCAGCAAATAATTTTTGATCAATTGCCATATTTGTTCTAAATACCTGTGGAAAACGGAAGTTTTTTTCAATTGGCGCAATATTATAACTAGGTGCAGGTGAACCTGGATTTGGAGTTGGTGTGTTACGCCTTACATTTGGACTAAAAGGATAATTGATAGTATTATCCTGGCTTATACTACCTGCCTGCATACCATTATTTCCAACAGCATTGCTTACAAATACAAAAGCAGGACGACCCGAGAATAATCCTAAACCACCACGTAACTGCGTTTTCTTATCTCCTTTAATATCATAATTAAATCCAAACCTTGGGTTTATCATTAATTTGGCAGAAGGAAGTTGAGAAGTGCTTAATTTAGTAGGGTTGCCTTTTTCATCAACAAAACTGTAGCCTGCAACTTGTGGATTTTCAACTGCGTTTGAAGTAAAAAATGGTACATCAAAACGTACGCCATAAGTTAAATTCAGATTTTCTTCAATCTGCCATTCATCTTGAACATAGGCACCTATATTTTTTGCCTGCGTAACAGCATTCCAGTTTTCATTACCAGCCAAATTACTAAATCCTAAATTGTATCTTCTTAATTGAACAGGGTTTGTTGCCATATTATTATTGGCCAGATAAGCATTTGAAGATGTATAAAAATCTGCAAGGCTTTTAAAAATATATTGTCCCTGAATATTTGGTGTAAATTGGTTAAAGAATTTAAATGATTCAAAATTAGCACCTGCAGATGTGGTGTGTTTACCATTATAGAAAGTAATGTTATCTGAAGCCTGCCATGTATCGGTAAATAATTTATTGTTTGGAGTAAATGATTCAGATCCAAAAGAAATATAATTTCTATCCGAATTAGTTCCGTCTAAAATATCTACAATTGGAAAAATATTGCCGCCCTTAACTGCCCTGTAATCCCTGTTAGCGGTCCAGCCAAAAATAAATTCATTTGAAATTTTATTGCTTATTCTGGTGTTTAA
>JAYUTC010000409.1:0-7177 GCA_043755395.1 Ferruginibacter sp. | reverse complement strand
CTAGGGTCTTCATTCATTTCTACATATTTAACTTTTACGTTGGGTACCACTTTACAAACTTCTTCAATAATCATTCCTTTGTTATAATTTTCTTCTGTAGTACCTACATTAAATACATTTGATTTTACTTTTTCTTCAGGACTTTCCAATACAAGTATTACAGCTCTTGCCAAATCATCTACATGGCAATAAGGCCTCCAGAATTGGGCTCCCCATATTTCCTGTTCGCCTTTTACAGAAGCGTTTCGTGTAAATTCATTAACTGTTAAATCAAAACGTATGCGGGGAGAAAAACCATAAACAGTACTAAAACGTAATGCAGTGCTGCACATTTTGGTATCCTTCCTTTGGATCATTAAATAATTTTCAAACTTAACTTTTAATTCTGCATAAAGGCTTACAGGATTTAATTCAGATGTTTCAGTTACAAAAGAATCAGGGTCGGTCATTTTACCATAATTGCTACAAGTACTGGCAAAAACAAAACGTTTTACACCTGCTGCTTCTGCTGCTTCAAATAATGCCACACTACCCTCCCAATTTGTAGTTTTAGCATCATCACTAAATTTTTTACAGGCCGGATCGCCAACAATGGCAGCTAAATGGGCAATGGCTTCAACTCCATCTATCGCTTTTTCCACATCTGCTGTATTTCTAACATCCCCTTTTAAAAATTCAAAATTTGGATTAAGCATTACATCATATAATGCATCACCTCCAAAATTTAAATTATCAAATGCACGAACCTGGTATCCTTTATTTAATAACTGACGAACTAAAACGGAACCAATATAACCGGCTCCTCCTGTAACTAAAACCTTCATAAATGATGTATTTTTTGCGAGGCAAAGGTAAGGGAATCGTCCTTACATATGAGGCTTATCAAACAATAAAGATGGGTAAAATAAATCAGGGTTTTATCAAAATCCGGGCAGGGTTGCCCACTACTTTTACATTATCGGGCACGTTTTTTACAACAACAGAACCTGCACCTATTATTGAATTTTTTCCAATGGTAATTCCTTCCCGTACAACTGATTTAGCTCCAATGAAAGCGTTCTCTCCAACTTTAACATTTCCACATAATACAGCACCAGGACCTATATGTGAAAAATCACCTACAATACATTCATGTTCAATAATACTAAAAGTGTTGCAAATAGCACCTGTGCCAATTTTTGCAAATGCATTGATGGTAACGTTTGGTGCAATCATTACTCCATGAGATGCTATTTGTACCGTGTGATCAACTATTGTAGATGGATGAATTGCATTTACAGGAAGTAATCCTCTAATAGCAAGATTATTAAAAATATTTCGACGGATTATGTTATTTCCAGTCGCGATAAAAAAATCATCCTGAGTAAGGGCTTTAATCCCTGTTTCTGACATTTCTTTACCAAAATATTTTAATGATAGGGGGTTGAAATTTTTTTCTTCAGTATCGCAATATCCAGTGGTTTTAATGCCCAGAGCATGTAATATTCCATTAATTACATAAGAGTGGCCTGAGTAACCTATGAGTATCATATTATTGGATTTTAAGCTACACCCGAATACTTTTTTTGAAAATAAATACTAGTTGTAACTACTTGAAATAACGCACAGTTAAGGTAAATATTGTGCAAAAAAATGAAATATGGTGGGTGTTATAACTTCTGGGCGGGATTACCTGCGACTATACTATAATCAGGAATATCCTTTAGCACATTAGAACTGTTTGATATTATTACTTCTGTACCAATAATAACGCCCAGATAAACCGTAGCACCCATTCCAATGACAGAGTTTTTCCCTACATAAACGTTTCCAGCTAAAATTGCACCTGGTGTAATATGAATATTTTCTTCCAAATAACAATCATGGCTGATAATGCTGCCTGAATTTATGATGCAGTTATGCTTAATTCTTACATCACTCCCAATAATTGCACCTGCCATTATTTGACAACCTTCTTCAATTGAAGCAGAAGGTTCATAAATTGCCTTGGGATGGATTATTGAGGGTAAGTAATAACCTATTTTCTTCAGCCGATTAAAAATCTCTGTTCTTTTAGAAAGTTTATTTAAAGAACCAATACCTATTACTGCAAAGTGCACTCCATCTGCAAAATATTTTTCCAGTACCTCTTCATCAGTACCTAAAACAGGAACACCCATTACATATTTAATATCTGTACTGTTGGAGGTTGCACCAACAATTTCATATAAATTATTCTGACGTATAATATCAATACAAATTTTAGCATGGCCTCCGGCTCCTACAATTATAAGTTTTGGCCTTCCTGTTGAATAATCTTTTTTTGCTTCGGATGAATCTTTATTTAAGACTGCTTCCACATCTTCTTTAGTAATTAATTTTTTACCTGCAAATACTGATATGTCAACTTCATTTTTTTCGATAAGTTCCATAGCAGATTTAGAAATACGAAGTCCTTTTGTATCGGCTAAAGGTTTTTTATTTACAATTTGTGAGAGATGTTTTTGAGCAACACTGCTAAAATATTTTTCGGGGTACTCATTTATTTTATTAATAACGGCAAAAACATCACCAACTTTAATTATATCTCCATTTTTTATTTCAGGATAAAAAACAAATCCTTCTTCAGGCGCCTCTACATCAACATCTGCCTTTGAAGTTTCGAAACTTCCAATAATTTGCCCTTTTTTTACAGCATCTCCATTCTTAAAAAGAATAGAACTTAATTTATAGCTATCATCACTTACTGTTTCCTTTGGTGTTAATATTTCTATAATTGTATTATCCATTTTTTAATTCTTTTATGCTTTGTAAAATAGCATGTGGATTTGGTAAAAGATTATTTTCTGCTGCAAAAGAACATGGTATTATTGTATTGTTATTCAACCGCATTGTTTTTTTAAGCGGTATACAATTTTCGGCAAGCCTTGCAATAATTTCTGAACCCAATGCTGCAAATCCAGGCCCTTCTTCGATAATTAATAATCTCCCTGTTTTTGTAACTGATTCAGCAACAGAAGAAATGTCCAATGGATGCAAACAAGCCGGACAAATAATTTCGCAAAGAATGTCTGCTTCATCAAAAGCCAATTGAACAGCTTTTTCCACATCTTCAAGCATTCCACCATAACAAACAAGAGTAATAGCTGCCTCAACATTTTGAGGGCTTATCTTTATAACTGGAAAAATATCATTTGACTGCTCAATTAAAAACCCATCAATATCATTTTCATTTAATTTTCTTGTGTAAAGAATTTTATTTTCTATTACCAGAACCGGATCATTACAAGTTTCAAATATCGCATCATATATTACCTCGGGATGTAGCCGGTGATTAAGTGCTAACACTGTTAAATCCGGAATACCTAAGAAAAATTTTTCAATTGATTGGCTGTGGGTAGGCCCATACCCCCTTTTACCTCCCATTGGTGTACGAATAACAAGCGGTACACTTACCTTTCCATTAAACATTTTTTTAAACTTACAGGCATGTTGAAGTAACTGATCTAAACCAAGTGTTAGAAAATCTCCAAACATTATTTCTATAATGGGTCTGAAACCTTCAATCGCAAGTCCTGTTCCAATACCAATAATTGCGGCTTCGCTAATAGGTGAATTTTTTATCCTGCCAGGAAAAAGGTCGCTGAGATTATTCGTTACTTTAAATGCCCCGCCATATGGCTTTTCTGTAAATGGAGAGATGTTTTGTATATCTTCTCCAATCATTATAAAAGTATCATTAGCAAAATGTTTTTTAAAAGTTTCATATAATAAAACATTAAACCTTTTATCGGATTGTTCTGTTACTTTTTTATACAGAATATTTTTTTGTAAAGCCTGGTGTGGTGTATTTGGATAATGTGTAAGTGTTTCGCCAGCTTCTGCTGCAGTAAGGCATTCTTCTATTTTATTTAAAGCTTCTGCTTCTATTTGCAGATATTTATCCCGAAATTTTTCTTTAAGGATATTCAAATAATCTTTTTGATGAGCATTTTTTACTTCATCAACGCTTCGGTTATCATCACTTTTTGAATGAGAGTTAAGGCGTTGCGTATGTATCTCAAGCAAACATGGTTTTGAATTGTTTCTTACAAAATCTTTTGCCTGAGCACAAACCTTTAAAAGCGATTCAGGATTTTCTGTAGTGGCGTGAAAATAATTCACCCCAAAGCCCTCGGCTCTTTTTTGTACTGAACCCGTAAAAGTTTGGAGCATACTGGTAGACTGCGCATAACCGTTATTTTCAAGAACAAATAAAACAGGTAAATCCCAAACAGCAGCAATATTGAATGATTCATAAAGAACACCTTCACCAAGAGTACCATCACCAGTAAATGCAATTGAAATATTGTTATTTTTTTTAAGTTTATTAGCAAGCGAAATTCCAGCAATCACCGGGGACATTCCACCCTGTATCCCATTTGATAAATATTTATGATTGGCAAGATGCTGACTCCCTCCAACCCCACCAACTGACCCACTTTTTTTTCCAAGTATTTCTGCAATTAGGCCTTCAACATCACCAGTTCTGGCTATATAATGCCCGTGCCCCCTATGATTGGAAACTATATAATCGTCTGGCAAAAGATTGTTTAAAACTGCCACTGCCGACAACTCCTGCCCAACACAGGTATGTACTGTACCATTCAATTTGCCAAGCGAAAAAAGCTCCAGAAGTTTTTCTTCTGTTTTTCTGATTAAAACTGCCTGTTTAATATAAGGCAATAAAGCAGATGGTATTTCTTCTGTTATTTCCTGAACGTAATTACTCATAAATATAGTTAGCAAAGGTAATGAATAGGGTTTAGAAACTTTTTGAAGAAAAAAAATGCATTTTGAAAATTACTTCCCCTTTTTTATTAATAATTGGTAAGCAGTAAAAACACAATCCCATACATTTTCCTGTCGGTAGTTATCTTTAATAATCTTCACTAATTTCTCAGCATATAATTTCACAATATCAGGATTATTTAAAGCAAATTCTATTTTTACCAGCATCTCATCCTGACTAAGATTTTCAAAAATTAATCCTGTTTGATTGTGTTCCACAATATCAACATTACCTGCAATACGGCTGCATATTACAGGCAGTTCCATTGCGCCCGCTTGCAGCAGCACATTGGGAAAACCCTCCCTATGCGATGGAAATACAAAATAATCGGCAATATGCATATAATATTCTACCTGCAGCGTCCAATTAACATGAATAATGTTTTTATTGTTTTGTATTTGCTGTATAATTGCTGCAGGTAAAGGATCTAAAGCTGCTTCAAATTCGCCTACAATAATAAGTTTTAAACCGTTATATTTTTTTTGAAGAGAAACAAAAACATTTACTAATTCCACAATACCTTTGTCGGCCACCAGCCTGCCTACACAAAGTAAATATTTAAATTGTTCCGAATAATTAATGCTGCCTTTAATTTTACTCAGCAACTGTTCATCAAGAAAATCTTTACTAAAGCGGTTAATATTAATACCATTGGTAGATCCCTTACCAATGATATTTAATTTTTTTGTACCGGTAAATTTATGGTCAATAATATAATTATACAGAGAATTGCTGTTGGGCCATACATGATTAGCTGCCCGATACGTAAGCTTTTCAATAAATTTTAATAGTTGCAGTTTAAAACCCTTTTCCACCATCAGGGGCATGCCGGCAACTGTATGTATCCTCACTTTTACACCACATAATTTTGCTGCCAGCATCCCCAACAAACCAGCCTTAGGTGTATGAGAATGTATAATATCCGGCTTTTCTTTTTTAAAGATCTTTATTAATTGTATAAGACATTTAAAATCCTGCAGCGGTGTTATCTTTCTTGTCATGGGAACAATGATATGCCGGCATTGTTCATTTTGTATAACATCTTTTAATTCTATACCATCAGCACTTATCATAACTACATCAAATCCTTTTTCTTTCATAAACCTCATTTGTCCCGGCAATAAATAGCGGAGCGCCATTGGCACAGTTGTAATTCTAATTATTTTTTTATGTACAGATTCAGTTGCCAATTATATATTAATAAAAGAGGGTGAATTGAAATTTTTCTATCAAACTCAAAAATAAAGGCATATTATTGAAAGAAAAATTAGAATTTAAGATAAATTTGAATTTTATTATAATGCAAACAGAGCATTTATCAGTAAACCCGGGGATTACAATAACTTAATACCTGATATTCATGGGCATTTTTGAACTTATTTTATTTCCCTTTTATGTGGCTTTTTTCTATTTTATTTTTAAGGCAGCAAGAAAAAATTATACCGATCCCGTTCTTAAATATTATCATGCGCAGGCTTTTTGGATAAAAACATTAATAGTTTTAGTTTTCGCAGTTTTTAACGCTACAATTTCCAAAGGCGATTCATTTGTGCTATACCAGGTTGAGGGTCAAAATATTTATGATTTAATTCTAAAAGATATCTCAAATATTAAATGGGTATTTATGAAGGGCGTCGACTTTGATGAATCCCTTTTAAGAGATCCTTTTAATAAAGGTTATTTTAGAACAGAAAGTAATTTTATGGTAGCAAGATTTGTTACCATTATTTCTTTTTTTACGCTTGGAAAATACCTGTTAACCAATTTAGTATTTTCATTACTTGCTTTTACAGGTGCCTGGAAATTATTTTTATTTTTTTATGAGCAATACCCTCACCTGCACCGCAAATTTGCCATTGCTATTTTATACCTGCCCACATTTGTTTTCTGGAGTTCGGGTATATTAAAAGATAGTATTTGTATAGCTGCCATTGGCTGGATTACTTATTCTCTGTATCAAATATTTATAAGAAAAACTGATTTTATAAAAAGCACTGTTTTATTACTTTTTTTTGGATATTTTATCTGGATAATTAAACCATACATTTTAATTTCTTATGTCCCCTTTTTTATTTTATACCTTATTTTAACAAATGTAAATTTAGTAAACAGCAAAGTTGTAAAACTAATATTGGCCCCCACACTTATTATTGGTTGTATGATAGCATTTTCACAAATAATGACCAAATTAAAAGACGAAATGGGGCAATATGCAGCTGATGGCCTCACTACAAATATTAAAAAACAAAATGATGCCTATGAAGCGCAGGCCGGCAAGGGTGGTTCTATGTTTTCGTATGGGACAGAATTTGATGGAAGTGTAACGGGCCTTGTTAAAATGGCACCAATTTTTATTGGCACTACATT
>JAYUTC010000408.1:0-7185 GCA_043755395.1 Ferruginibacter sp. | reverse complement strand
TGGTGGGTAGCATTGGTTTCTTTTGTTATCATATTCTCAGGCAGTTTTGCATTAATATCCTACACGTTGCAAACATTTATTTACCGTAAAATAAAACTTATATATAAACTTATCTATCAAACTAAAGCAAGTAAAAGAGAAGAATTTTATTATAAAAATATTTTGCCTCAGAAGGGAATTGATGAAGTAAGGGAGGATGTGGAAAAATGGGCCGAGCAAAGAAAGGAAGAAATAGAATTACTGCAGCAAAATGAGGCCTATCGAAAAGAATTTTTACAAAACCTGAGTCATGAATTAAAGACACCCATTTTTGCCATACAGGGTTATGTAGATACATTATTAGGAGGAGCTTTAGACAATCCTGAAGTAAATAAAAAATTTTTAGCCAGCACATCAAGAAATGTGGATCGCCTGGTAAACCTGGTGGATGACCTGGATGAAATATCTAAATTGGAAAGCGGTGAGCAACTGTTGTACCAGCAAAATTTTGTTATACAGGATTTACTTAAAGAAGTTTATGAATCTTTAGCCATCAAGGCAGAAGAGAAGGAATTAAAATGCATAATAAAAAAGGGCTGCGAACAGCCGCTTGCTGTTTATGCCGATAAAGAAAAAATACGACAGGTATTTATAAACCTTATTGATAATGCCATTAAATATGGCAAACAAAATGGTACTATAGAAAGCAGTTTTTACCGGATAGATGGCAGAAGGGTTTTGATTGAAATAAGTGATGATGGTTACGGCATTGCAGAAGAACATTTACCCAGGATATTTGAACGCTTTTACCGCACTGATTTGGCCAGAAGCCGTAAAGTAGGCGGTAGCGGTTTAGGTTTATCTATTTGTAAACATATTATTGAAGCTCACGGCCAAACCTTTCATGTACGCAGTAAAATTGATGTAGGTACTACATTTGGGTTTACGTTGCTGAGTAAAAAGGATTTACCTGCTTCTTGAATAATGATAAATCACTTCCCCGCCTTTATTAATAAAATTCAATATTAAACTATCTCCTCTTATACTAATATCAGCAAAGCCAGGTACACTGGCAGCAAAATTTGATTTAGTAAAATTGGGATTATCTTTAACTTCGGAACCTGCACCTGAAACAAAATAATCTACATAACTTTTTTCAGGATGTATATGTTGCAGATTATGATCATGGCCACAAACGTAAGCCTGCACTTTGTATTTTTCCAGTATGGGCGCAAGCATTTTTATTAATTCAGGTGTGCCACCACGAAGGGCAGCTGAATAAACAGGATGGTGCCCAAAGACAATTTTCCAGGGTTCTTTTGCATTTGCCAATGTGGTTTCAAGCCATATGCGTTGAGCAGCAGTATCCTGAGTTTTTACTGCTGTCATATTCATGGCAGTATAATAATTGTTGTACCATGGGCTGGTATCAATGCAAACCAGCCTTACCTGTTGCCCGTCATTTGTATTGATTACAGTTGTATAATACCGTTCAGGTAAGATCCAGTTTTTATTTATAGTATGATAATCAATTTCTGCCTGTACACTGCCTCTGTAGTCATGATTGCCAAGACTTACATACCAGGGATATTTTTTGGTGAGTCCTTTATAAATATCTTCATAAGAAGCTTTCCAGTGATTGTCATTAATGTCTTTTACACCATCATCATAAAAATTATCACCAGTAAGTATAATGAATGATGGCTTTAATTTTTTAGCCTGTTCAATCATTTGTACTGCAACATCCTGTTGGTTAAATTTTCCATCACGGCCCCAATCTCCCAGTGCAAAAAAATTAAAATCATTTACTTTTTTTAACTTGTGTCCAATTGTATTATTTGAACTTTTGCAACTGGTAAAAAAGACCATAAAAACAATTACTTTCCAAATATGATATTTATTCATTTAGATTTTTAATGAACATTTCCGGTTCCGTTAAATTGGTAAGCACCTAAATCTGCACCGGGCTGTGGATAATAACTAACACCATAAACAGGGTCTTCTGCAACTTTTTTTAATGGTTGCAAATTAATGCCTGTGTATCCTTTACCAATGCAGGGCGAGCCGGCCTGTAACCTGAAATTAAAACTGCCAATAGAAGCTATGTCTCTTAATTTAATTCCCCCGGTAACCGGCAAAGGGTAATTAATAAATTTAGGATTTCCAACCTGAACAACCGAACTTCCATTATACACTGAGCCTAAAGTATAATTTACCGGTAAGTAAGCTGTTGGGTTGGGAAAATCTGTTGTCTGTGGCTTTGTTATATATCCAATGGGGTAAAACTGGTTGGCACCAGATAAAGAATCGGCATATTGATAATTATACCCATAAAACAAATTGGCAGTATCTGCAACAGGGGTGTTAACTACCCGATAGCCAAATTTACAGTTAACAGCCAGGTTGTTAAAAAATTTCCCTCTTGCGCCTTCTTCAAAATTTATGTTCGCACCACGCCCGGTTTGTATTTGCCGGTAGCCGCAGTTTACAAAAGTGCTGTTGTACATTATCACATTGGCTGTTGGTGCACCAATGGGTTGTCCTTTGTTAGAAACTTTTTGACCACTTGTAGCATTGCCAATAAAAAAATTAAATGCCATATCACCAACTGTGCCACCCTTTACATTAATACCATCGCCACCATTTAATCCACCTTTTTCTTCCGTGTTTCTGAACATGGCTATATTACCATTTGAAATACGGATCGGATCATCCACTCCACCATATACCCAGGAGTCCTCCATCACAAAACTTCCCATATAATTTTGAAATAAGATTGAAAAGGCAGTGGTATTGGATTGATTGGCTATTAAAGGAGCGGTGGTTGAGCCAAGTGCAGCCCCTGCAAATTCTAAGTGGGTCCATTTTAGTACCATCAGGTAGCAGGAAGTATCGGCATATAAACCTTTCCATTTACCACTAAAAGCAGGGTCTGTAGCAGGGTCTGCACCTGGAGCATCATTTTTTACAACACCGTCAACTGTAATCCAATTGGGGTTTGTCTTTGTTCCATAACTGATGAATGTACCTTTTACTATTATAGCTGATTTTGTTGCAACATTGATACGTACACCCGGCTGTAAAAATAAAGTATCTCCTTTATTTACAATAACATCACATCCAATAGTATATGTTTTTCCAGACAGCATTGTGCCTTTAATGGCACCACATAACGGAGCTGCATCACTGATGGGAGCTGCAATTAAAACAGGGGCCTTGTATATATCTGCTTTGTCATCACCTAATTTTTTACAGCTTGCAAAACAACAAATAGCAGCAAAAAAGTATGTTGAATTAATAAATGTTTGTTTCATCTTTATGGTATTTTTTAATTAAAATTTATATCTGAATCCGCACAGAAAAGTAATCTTATAAATATCCTTTTGTACCAGTATTTTATTATCAGCATCCTGTTGAGGCAGAATATCTTTTCCCGAACGGAAAGTATTGGCCTGATTAATATACCATTTTGCAGGTGCATTGGTAAGATTATTCACTTTTGCATAAACCGAAAAATGCCTGATAATTCTTTTTTCAAAAGAAAAATCCAGTTGTGAATAAGGAGCCTGCACATAATCGGAATTATAAATTGGCGAAACCAGTGATATGCGTTCGCCGGTATACACAAAAGCAAGTTGTACATCCAAACCTGTTTTTTGGTTTTTATACAATAAGGATAGGTTACCAATATGATCTGCCTGTCCTTGCAAAGGACGGCTTTGTTGTTGCACCCTGTTCTTTTGTCCATTATCATAAAAATAGTAAAGCTTATCAGTTGTTACTTTTGATTTAGTGTATGTATAATTAGCCGATAGACCAAAGGGCCCAAAATATTTGGTAACTACTAACTCAATTCCGAAGTTGGTTGCATTTTCTGATGGATTTTGAGGTTTTATCTGTTGTGCACTGGGGCCACCGGCACTTACCACATACCACTCAACAGGGTTATGGATATTTTTATAAAATGCACCAATTAAAACCTGATCGGCTGCGCCGGGAAACATTTCATACCGTATATCTATATTGTCTGCCCTGCTATGATTAATATAGGGATTGCCTTTTATATTGAAATTCTCATCAATTTCTTCCTGTGGTACTATTTCAAAAAAACTGGGGCGGCTGATTGACCTGAAATATGATAACCGCAAATTTTGTTTGTTAGTTAAAGCATATTTTAAATTAACACTGGGTAATACATCGGTGTAATGAATTGTTCCTTCTTTTGCATCAACATTGGAAGGCATTACCGTTACATATTTTTGTTGCGTATTCTCAATCCTTAAACCAGCTACTAGCTGTAATTTTTTTACGGCTAAAAACTTTGCCTCAATATATCCTGCGGTTATATCTTCCTTAAAATTATAATTGTTGAAGGTTACTGCTGTTACAGTTCCTTTGCCCTGATCAGGCTTAAAAAAATATTGCGCAGATTGCAGATTGGTAAAAGATTGTGGGGCACCATTTACCAAAACAGGATTTAATGTATACCTGTTATCATAATTATCCCTGGTTTTATGGCGAAACAATCCGCCAAAAGAAATATCAATCTTTTGTTTTAAAACTATTGGGGTATATTTTAAGTTAAGATAGCCCGCCAGGTCCTGGTCTTTGTTATGGGTCCAGCTTCTCTCCATCTTTTGGGTAATGTATTGTGTTTCGGAAACCTGGCCGGTAGATGGATCGGTATATACTGCATGATCAACCGCAAACTGAGCCATATCAGGTATGGCAAATTTTGCAATAGAATAAACTGCATTCCAGTTTAATTTAAAATTGCCGGTTAACTGGTGATCTCCCTGTATTGTGGCGTTATAAATGCTTTGTTGCTGCCACCTGCTTCTGTTGGTAATTTGAACATTTCCAGAACCAGGACCTGTTCTTTGTATTGCCAATACCGAATCAACGGAATACCTCGATTGATATTCATTCATTTTTAAATAAAGGTTATAAAATGAGATCCTATTTTTATTGTTGAAAACGTAATCTATTTTATTGTGCAAGCCTAAGCGGTTTGTTTGTGTTGAATATTGCCTTATATAAATATCACTGAATACCGGAATATTATCATTTCCCGGATTTGTAGTAGGTTGCGAATTGGGTAAAAAGAAATCAGAATTAGAACCCCTGTAGATATTCTGATAGCTTGCACCTAAAATTATTCCCAGTTTTTTGTTTAAAAAACGGTCGCCGATTGTTAGGCCTATTGTGCTGTTAACTGGATTTTTCTTTGCGTTGAACAATAAGTTGTTTTTTGGAAAATCAGCAGATGGGTCGGCAGAATAATTATTGCCATTAATTTCGGCAGGCGATCTTTTGTTGATGGATGAAAGGCTGAAACTGCTGAATGGCCTATCGGAAAATAATGTAGAAAAGCCTCCGGCTAGATTTGCATTTATTAAAAATTTGTCGGGGGCACTTTTCATAACCAGGTTCATAGTTCCGCCAATGGCATCTCCTTCCATAGATGGAGTAAGGGTTTTAATTACTTCTAAACGCTCTAATAAATCCGAAGGAAAAATATCCAAAGGCACATAGCGATATTTATTATCGGGGCTGGGTATTTTAATTCCATTTACCAGTGTGTTATTATACCGCTGGTCCATTCCCCTGATAACAGCATATCTGCCCTCGCCGTTACTGGAGCGTTGTATGTTAATACCACTCATTCTCTGTAAGGCATTGGCAACAGTTACATCGGGTAACAATTCAATTGTTTTTTCTGATAAAATATTCTGTACTACATCCGCATTTTTTTCAAAACGCCTTGCAGATTTGTCATCTGCCTTGTTATAACCTGTTTTTACAGTTACACTATCAAGGTCTTTTACTATTTTTTTTAATGTAACATTTGCAAAAACTATATTTTTTGTGGAGGTTACAGATACAGTAACACTTTGGTGTTCATATCCCAGAAAATCAATTTCAACTTCGTAATTACCGGGCTTTACATTTTTAAAAAGGTAAGTTCCATCGAGTCTTACCAAATCTTTTTCTTTTGTGCCTTTTAAAGTTACTGTTGCCCCAATCAGCGGCTCACCTGTAACAGCATCGGTTATTTTTCCTTTTATTGTTTGAGCAGATGCAACCAAACTAAACAGGGTTGTAAAGAGAATTAAAAAAACACTTTTAGTAATAAAGTTATTAATCAGCATGTTGTTCAGTTTTGAATAATTTTTGCAAATGTTACTCATGCTTAATTATTAAATGCTGCAAAACAAAGAGTTTACTATTTATTAAAGTTGTGGTAACAATTTTATAACAAATTGATAATCGCAGGCAGAAATGACTTTTGTTACAAATGCTTAACATTCAGGTAACATTTGCGTAAACATTTGTTTAAACAAAAGGCTTCATTTTGTAATAATTACTAAACTCAATTTCTTACATTATGAAAAATATCCAATACTTTTTTCTGAAACTGTCTGTAAGTTTTTTTTTGTTTCTGCTTACTGCATTTTATCCGGCGCTTAAATTTTATAAGATCCATTGATGGATAAAATAAAAAGGCGGAAACTGGATATACTGGTACTTAGTGATGTACACCTTGGCACATATGGATGCCATGCCAAAGAGTTACTGCATTATCTTAAAAGCATTAAACCAAAAACAGTAATATTGAATGGGGATATTATCGATATCTGGCAGTTCAGCAAACGCTACTGGCCTAAAAGCCATATGAAAATAGTGAAGCATTTAATGGGATGGATGAGCAAGGGCGTTAAGATTTATTATATTACAGGCAACCATGATGAAATGCTACGAAAATTTGAAGGATTTAAAATGGGGTCGTTAAAAATTGTAAACAAAGTTATTCTTGATTTAGATGATAATAAAAAAGCATGGTTTTTTCATGGCGATGTGTTTGATGTAACCATGCAGCACAGTAAATGGCTGGCAAAATTGGGAGCGGTAGGTTACGATACATTAATTCTCATTAACAGGTTTGCAAATTTTATCTCCGAAAAAATATTTAAGAAAGGCAAACTCTCTTTATCAAAAAAAATAAAGAACAGTGTAAAGAGTGCAGTAAAATTTATTAATAGTTTTGAACAGACAGCAGCCGACATCGCAATAAGTAATAATTACCATTATGTAGTTTGCGGCCACATTCACCAGCCCGAAATAAGAGCCATAGAAAATGAACACGGAAAAACAATATACCTCAACAGCGGCGACTGGATTGAAAATTTAACAGCACTGGAATAC
>JAYUTC010000407.1:0-2887 GCA_043755395.1 Ferruginibacter sp. | reverse complement strand
TTTTCTCGTCGGTAAAATCGATGCGGCTATGGAAATTAGCGGCCAGCCAGTTGATACCGATGAGTATCAGCAATACCAGCGGCAAAAATATTTTTGAGGATAATAATTTCATCAGAGGAGTGCTTAACGTTTTTGCAGGTTTCTAACAGTGACTAAAAGAAATAAAAATATGATGCTTAAAAAATAAATCACATCACGGCTGTCTATTAATCCACGACTCATGCTTCTGTAATGAAAATCTATACCCAGCATCTCAATATAATAATCCGCCTTACCCTGGAATGCAGTTAGCTTACTCACCGCATTAAATCCAAAATATAAAACAAGGCAGACAAACGCACTCAGCAAAAAAGCCACCACAGCATTGCCTGTAAGACTACTACAGCAGAGGCTGATAGCTGCAAATACGGCTGCTAACAAAAAAAGGCCGATATAACTTCCTGCAATACCCCCGCTATCGATAGTTCCCGTAGCACTTAGGTTTTTAATTGTAATAATGTAAATAAATGTGGGGATGATAACTATCAGCATTACCAGCAGGATAGAAAAATATTTCCCCAAGACTATCTGCCAGCAGGTGACAGGTTTGGTTCTTAATATTTCAAATGTGCCGCTCTTTATTTCTTCTGATATGGAACGCATGGTGATGGCAGGCACTAAAAAGATCAGCACCCAGGGAGCTAACTCAAAAAAATTATCTAAAGAAGCATAACCAAAATCAAAAATATTACTGTCTTTCAAAACAAATAAAAACAAACCATTTACCAGCAAAAATAAAATAATGGCTATATAACCGGTGAGGTTGCTGAAAAACTGTTGTAATTCTTTTTTACAAATACTCAACATGATTTAATAAAATTGCTGCAATTTACTATTTACCAAACAATAAAAATTTGTTTACGCCACTGTTAATGTATTTTATATAATACACACCCAATATGTAAACAAATATTTCTTCTAAATTTACTTATTATCACTATATAAAAAATTAGTGATTACTTATTAAATTAATTACACTTTACCTAACTACAAATATGAATAAATGTAGTAGATATACTACAGGCAAAAAATAATTTTATTTTTATGCAGCATTTCATAAAATAGCTTTGTCATAGATGGGAACGTAGTTGAATTTAAGGAACTAACTATTCCAAACTGCGCCGGAATTAATCAATTTTCAGCCAAAATTGATTAATCTAAATAAAAGATTTACAAGTTTAGATTTTTACATTAGTCGTTTACCAAAACCAACTGCACATCCCGCCTAACGGCGGGATTTTTTTTGGAATAGGTTTTATTATCGTACCGTTATTTCAAAAAATTGGCTTAAAAATATCTTTTAGGGATAGTTACCATATGACAAATTCCAAGAGGCTAATAATATAAAAGCCCGTTAACCACGGGCTTTTATATATTTTATTTTGGTCTGCGAAAAACTATCTCTTTTCCCTGCCAAGTGAAAATCCTATTTTAATGTTGAAAGTGAAATAGGAGTCATTGTTTTTGGGGTTCCCTCTGATACCGCCTTCAGTCTTTCTGTATATGTTGCTATTGGGGCCAGTATTTGTTCTTTGATTAAATGACAAGTCCTGGGCATTTTGCAGTTCGGCTCCTGTAAAATAATTTGCAAAAACATCCTGGCTAATATACCTTTTGCTAACATCATCCAGGTAATCGGTGGTTGTTAGCCTTAATAAAAATTCTGCTCTTAAATTGACAGATGGCCCCAATTCATAACGAACCCCTGCTCCTATTGGAAAACTAATCTGCGAAAGTTTATAAGGTTTTCTTTCTGGATATTCAGAAAATCCCTGCCCTTCCAAACTGAGAGGCTGTAAGTCTACATATTGGCCAGTTCTTGATTTAGATTGCGGGTTAAATGAGAAGTATCCAATTCCTGCAGCTATGTATGGAGAAAAATAAGGAGGATCTCTGTCTGTTCCCATCCAGTCAATAAAAATAAATAAGGGATGAAATTCTGCAATGAGAGATATTTCAGAAATCTTGCTCCTGAAATTGAGGTTACGTTCGTACCTGCCCTGGGAACTGGATTTTACATCCACCAAAATACTGTCATACCCCTTTACACTTCCAAAGGTTCCCTCCAATCTAAGAGAAATTTTCTCTTTATAAGTACCCATGAAATAGATACTGCCATTTAACTGGTTATTCCCAATATTCAAATCTTTGACAAAAGGTTTACCCAAGCCACTTTTTCCACCTACATCAGTGAGACAATTCATCAGCCCTACAGAACCACCCAATTCAAACATGATGGGCATGTCATAGGAAAAATTGTCATAAAAGTAATATTGTGCAGTGGCTTTATACCCTGATACCAATAACAGTAAAAAAATGACTACTATATGTGTAATTCTTTTCATGCAATATAATTCTTTAAAAATGTGCCCATTTTTGAGGGATCATATTTTATTATTGATTATTTACAAATAAAACGATAAATCCTGAATTATCTTTTATCTGTAGCTTTATTATTGTAAAATTTACAGACATCCCGGATGCCGCAATTGCTGCATTTAGGATTTCTTGCTGTACAAATATACCTGCCATGCAGTATAAGCCAATGATGGGCTCTGTATACATGTTTTTCGGGGATATGTTTGATCAGTTGTTTTTCTGTTGCCAATGGTGTTTTAGCCTTATTGGTTAATCCAATTCTTGCACTTACTCTAAATACATGTGTGTCTACTGCCATATTGGGTTGCTCATCAATTACAGAGGTAATTACGTTGGCTGTTTTTCTTCCTACACCCGGCAGTTTTATCAATTCATCCACTGTCATAGGAACCTGGGCATTGAATTTTTCAATCAGCATGGTAGCCATGCCAATCAAATGTTTTGTTTTGTTATTAGGGTAAGAAATACT
>JAYUTC010000406.1:0-19074 GCA_043755395.1 Ferruginibacter sp. | reverse complement strand
GTTTCTCAAATTTTAGCATTGCTTAAAAATTACAAAGATTTGTATTTTGATAAAAATACCATTCCTGAAATCACCAATTCTTTTGAATTAAATCTATTTAATACTTTCCGCTCTTATATAGACCATGCCAGTCGGTTTCCGGTTGCATTGCAAAAAAATACAGATCAACGGGGTAGTTTTATCGAAACGGTAAAAACCTTAGAGGGCGGACAGTTTTCGTTTTCTACAACAAAACCAGGAATTACACGTGGCGAACATTTTCACACAAGGAAGATTGAGCGTTTTATTGTAATTAATGGCGAAGCTGTAATAGAATTACGCCGCATTGGCACTTCAGAGGTTCTTAGTTTTGAGCTTAATGGCAAGCAGCCGGCTTTTGTAGATATGCCGGTTTGGTATACACATAATATTACCAATGTGGGTACGGGAGAATTGCTAACACTTTTTTGGATCAATGAATTTTTTAATCCCAATGACCCAGATACTTATTTTGAAAAAGTTCAAAAAAAATAAACCCTATTTTCAAAATGGCAAATAAAAAATTAAAAATAATAACTTTAATAGGTACACGTCCGGAGATAATAAGATTGTCACGGACGATGGCTCTGCTTGATAAATATGTAAACCATGTAATAGTACATACAGGGCAAAATTACGATTACGAATTAAATGAAATTTTTTGGACAGATTTGGAGTTGCGTAAACCAGATCATTTTATGGAGATAGATATATCTTCCCTTGGAGCTTCGGTAGGGGATATTTTACGCAAAACAGAAGAAATACTTCAAAAAGAAAAACCGGATGGATTGTTAGTTTTGGGCGATACCAATTCCTGCCTTTCAGCTTACATTGCCAAAAGAATGCATATCCCTGTTTTTCATATGGAAGCAGGAAACAGAAGTTTTGATTTTAATGTACCGGAAGAAACTAACAGACGCATAATTGATCATATCGCAGACTTTAATCTTGTGTATACGGAACATGCCAGAAGGCATTTGATCAGCGAAGGTTTACCACATAGGCGTATTTATTTGACTGGCTCTCCAATGAGAGAGGTCTTAAATTATTATATGCCTAAAATTGAACATTCCGATATTCTTACAAAACTTAATCTTGAAAAAGATAAATACTTTGTCGTTTCAACACATAGAGAAGAAAATGTTGACAATCCAAACAATCTAAAAAAAATACTTGTCGTTTTGGAAGAATTAGTAGCAAGTTATCAATATCCTGTAATTGTAAGTACACACCCACGTACAAAGAAGAGATTGGAACAATTTGGAGAATTTTCAGCAAATAAAAATGTTCACTTTCTAAAACCATTTGGGTTTATTGATTATATCAATCTTCAGATGAATGCACTTTGTACTTTGTCTGATAGCGGAACTATAAGTGAAGAGTCTTCTATTTTAAATTTTCCGGCAATTTCCTTGCGACAATCTATGGAAAGGCCGGAAGCTCAGGATACGGGATCTATAATACTTACGGGCTTTGACTCCAATGTAATTCTTAATTCAGTTTATTTGGTAATTGATGAAAAAACTGATCGAAAAATAAAAAATATTCCAGAGGATTATCAAATTGAAGATACCTCCTGGAGAGTGTTAAAATTAATTGCAGGGAATACAAAATTGAGTAATAAATGGAACGGAATACAATAACAAAAGAATTGATCTTGTTTACGTCCAATAATTTTCCAACTGGTGGTCCTGGAGCTACTTACGTTAATTTGTTTTGTAAAGGGATAAAAGATAATGAGGGAAATATAAAAGTCTATTTATTTAAGGGACATGTATACAAAGGGGATGAAAAAATTAAAAGCAGGAGCAATGTAACTGATTACGGTGTTAAATATACAAGCCTGGGATTTGCCAACAGGCCCGAAAATAAAATACTAAAGATTACAGAGGATTTTTTATCAATTATTAGAACATTTGCATTGATGCTTACTTTTTTTTTCAAAAGAAAAAAAATTGCTATTCTTGTTTATTCAAATGGTCTTCCTTTTAATATCCCAATTTATTTTTTTTCAAAATTATTTCGGATAAAACTTATTTCATTTGTCCCGGAGTTTTTGGAAAGCAATGACGTAATAAATTTAAATAATTTTCAAAAAATAATGCATTATTCATTCTTAATGAATTATAATTATTTAAACAAACTTTCTGATAAATTAATAGTGTTTAGTACATTCCTGGAAAATGAGTATATAAAAAAAGGGTATAAAAAAGAGAATATTATTATACAGCCTAATCTTACTGAAATAGAGGATTGGTTTGTACCGGGTAAAAAAGTAGAATATACAATTGGGTATGCTGGAACTCCTTCAAAAAAGGATGGTATTATTGACTTGCTTGATGCGGTGAAAATTTTGAAAGACAAAAATATAATTGTAAGTGTATTGGTAGTTGGCGATTCAATTAATAAGGAAAGCCTTATCCCTTATTTTCAAAAAAAATGTGAAGATTCGGCCATCAATGGTCAGGTAACTTTTACGGGCCTTGTATCTCAGGAACATGTAAAAGATTATTTAAACAGTTGTCAGATTTTGGCAATAACACGTCCAAACACAACTCAGACCCGGGCAGGATTTCCAACAAAACTAGGTGAATATATGGCTTGTAAAAAAGTTGTATTGGCTACAAAATTTGGAGATGTTGAAAAATATTTTACTAATAGAAAAGATATCATACTTGCAGAATGTGACAATCCTATTTCTATTGCTGAAAATATTTCCTGGATTTTAAGCAATTCACAAAATGTGGGAACAATTGCTGAAAATGGGTTTAAAAAAGCAAATGAAATATTAAATTACCGAATTGGCGTTAAAAAAATTATTGGAGCATTAAATTAAAAGTTTTAAAAATTAAATTGTCGGTTATTTAAAATTAAAAAAGGGCATAACATGTGCGGTATTACAGGTGTTTTACATTTTGATAAGGAAAGGAAAGCGGATCAGAGTATTATAAAAAATATGACTGATGTGATATCCTATAGAGGACCCGATGGCGAAGGCTATTATTTACATAATAATCTGGCTTTGGGGCATCGAAGGCTTTCCATTATTGATCTTAGCACAGGCGATCAACCTATGTTTAGTGAAGATAGAAAATTGGTATTAATATTTAATGGTGAAATTTATAACTATATTGAATTAAAGGAAGAGTTAAAGAAGCTAGGTTATTTTTTTATAACTACTTCAGATTCTGAGGTAATAATTAAAGCTTACCAACATTGGGGTATTGACTGCCAAAATAAATTTAATGGCATGTGGTCTTTTGCGTTATGGGATGAAAATAAACAACTGCTTTTGCTCTCACGTGACCGTATTGGAGAAAAGCCATTGCATTATGCAGTTTTTGATAATTCGTTAATTTTCGGTTCTGAAATAAAAAGTATTCTGGCCTTTGGTATACCAAAAATTCCAAATCTTGAACTACTCGAAATTTATCTTTCTCTAAGTTATATACCTGCACCATTTACTTTTTATAAAGATATTCATAAACTTAAGCCAGGCCATTGCCTTTTAATTCAAAATAGGGAACTGAAAGAATATCAATATTGGGACTTACCCGAGATTGACGAAAATAATATGGTGTCTGAAAAAAAGAAAGTATTTGAAAATTTTGAGAACTTGTTTACTGATTCCGTGAAAATTAGAATGAGAAGCGATGTACCTTATGGAGCGTTTTTAAGCGGCGGCCTTGATTCTTCTTCTATTGTAGCTTTAATGTCAGAAATTAGTTCCTTTCCAATTGAAACCTTCACAATTGGGTTTAAAGAGAGATCTTTTGATGAACGGCATTTGGCAAACCTTGTTGCTAATAGATTTAAAACAAACCATCATGAATATATTGTTGAACCAGAAACATTTAATGAATCACTCAATAATATTGCTTTTCATTACGATGAACCTTTTGGCGATTCGTCGGCAATTCCTACAGGCCATGTTTCAAAATTTGCTGCTTCAAAAGTAAAAATGGTTTTAACTGGAGATGGGGGCGATGAGGTACTTTCGGGGTATACAATTTATCAGGGCGAAAAATTTGCTTCTCAATATAAAAAGTTACCCAACTGGGCTCAAACTGCAATTCCTTCAATTCTATCTGTAATATCAAGACCTGTGACGGGCAATTTACGTTTCAAATTAAACCGAATAGAAGATGTTTGTAAATCATCAACTTTGGATTTTAATACACGATATTTAGCCAAAGCTGCATGTATAGAATTATCAACAATAAAAAAATTAGTCAAAAACGAACAGGTATATCCAGTCGAAGATTTTTTAGTGGATTTTATGAAAAATTGCACCTATAAAGATTCTTTTTATAAGCTAATGTATCTAAATAATAAATTATCATTACCTGATGACATGCTTGTAAAAGTAGATCGAATGAGTATGGCTCATTCACTTGAAACCAGAACTCCATTCCTGGATTTTCGATTAATTGAATATATGACTCACGTTCATAAAGACATTAAAATGAAAAAATATGAGCGTAAAACAGTTTTAAGAGAGACTCTAGGGAAAAAACTTCCCGGGGCTTTATTAACTGCTCCCAAAAAAGGGTTTGGAATTCCAATAAGACAATGGTTTAAAGGAGATTCTTTCTCAGAAAGATTAAATAACTTAAACAATTTTTCACATTTAGAAAATAAAATTGTTCATGAAATCACGCAAATGAATAATTCAGGGAAGAAAGACTATGGAAATTTTATTTGGATGTTAATGATTTTAAAAAAAAAATTAGAAGAAGACTAAGTAAGAAATTAAATAAATACCTTTTTTACAATTTAAATTATGATTTTAGACTGTCATTTCATTAAGTATATTATTATTAATTTATATGGAATAGATTATTTAAAACTATGTATTTAAAAAAATATTTTAAAATATTTAAAAAAGAAAAAAATAAGACCATAACAGAGTTGGTTAAATACGAATCTTAATAGTGATTTTTAATTATAAAAAAAAGTTAATGAAAAAGAAAATAATAATTACCGGATCGGCCGGTTTAATAGGAAGTGAAGCAACAAAATTTTTTCATACACAAAATTTTGATATTATTGGTATTGACAATGATATGCGATCCTATTTTTTTGGAGATACAGCCAGCACAAAATGGAATAGAGAAAAGTTGGAAGAAGGCCTGCAGGGCTATCAGCATTTTAGTTTAGATATAAGAGATTATACAAAAATAGAAAAAATATTTTCAGAATATAGTTCTGATATAGCTGCTGTAATTCATACTGCTGCACAACCATCGCATGATTGGGCAGCAAAAGAACCCATTACCGATTTTACAATTAATGCCAATGGCACTTTAAATCTCCTTGAACTTACCAGGCAATATTCCCCCGATGCTGTTTTTATTTTTACCAGCACAAATAAAGTTTATGGTGATAAACCCAATTATCTGCCATTGATTGAATTGGACAAAAGATATGAAATTGATTCTACACATCATTTTGCTAAAGAGGGGATTGATGAAACTATGAGTATTGACCAAACTAAACATAGTTTGTTTGGCGCTAGTAAAGTAGCTGCAGATGTATTGGTTCAAGAGTATGGTAGATATTTTGGGATGAAAACGGGCACTTTTAGGGGAGGTTGCCTTACAGGTCCAGCACACAGTGGAGCTGAGTTACATGGATTTTTAGCTTATCTCATCTTATGTGCTGTAAATAATAAACCTTATACTATTTTTGGATACAAAGGAAAACAAGTTAGAGATAATATACACAGCAAAGACCTGATATCAGCCTTTTGGGAATTTTTTAAAGCACCTAAAGCTGGTGAGGTATATAATATGGGTGGTTCCCGGCAATCTAATATATCTATGTTAGAAGCCATTGAACAGATTGAGGTAATCGGTGGGCACAAATTGAACTATACAATTTCTCAACAAAACAGGATTGGGGATCACATTTGGTATATTAGTGATGTCACTAAATTCAAAACTCATTATCCTGCCTGGAACTATGAATATGACAGTAGGAAAATTCTGGAAGAAATGATACATACTGCTCTAAATAAATAAGTTTAATATTTTCTGAATTAATTGAATGGATAGGCAAACAATTATTCTCAGTTTCTTAAGTAGGCATTTGGTTATTAAACATTACATGTGAAGAAAATAATTTTTGTAATGAATCACCTAGCTACACATATGTCATCTGTTTTAAATGGAATTTTAAACAAAAAAAGCAAAAGGCCATAAGCTAAATTTAATGAATAATTTAAAAAAAATTCTTTTAATTGATTTTTGCAATTTCGAAGATTATCCAATTGGAGGCCAACTTTCATTTGTAAAAAATTTGATGCTATCTTTTAACAATGAATTAATCTTAATCGGAATAACAACTGATACAAAAGATCCAGTGGGAAAATGGTTTAAAAAAGAAATTAAAGGGATTACCTACGATTTCTTTGCATTTGCAAGATTTGAAAAAACAAAAACAAAACATATATTACCTGATCGGTTAGTCAGTTTTTTACTATTAAAATATTATGGGGAAAAGATAAAAACGATCAAAATAAATAATATTTTTATTCAAAGGCCTGAAATTTTACTAGCCGTTAAAAATTTTAAATTCAAAAATGTTTGCTATCGTTTTGCAGGCTTAGAAAATCCGCTTAAAATTTCAAAATATTGGTTTTCAAGATACTTTAGTAATTATTTTGATAAAATATTTTTTTCAAGTTTAAAATCTGTAAAAAAAATATTGGCAACCGGCAATGAAGAAGCTATTAATGAAATGATAGTAAGAAGTAAAGGGGAAATTGAAAATAAGCACATAATAAAATTTCCAACAAGAATAAATACACAGATTTTTAAAAAACTTAATAAAAATGATACTCGTTTAATTTTAGGAATTCCTGATTCTTTAACGATAATCTGTACTACCGGAAGATTAACATGGTTTAAAGGTTGGGAGTTTATGATTGACTGTTTTGCTGCATTTGAAAAGATAAACCCTAATAGTTTATTTTATTTTATTGGAGAAGGGGAAGATTGTGACAAAATAAAAAACTATAGTATAACTAAGGGCTTACAGTCAAAAATTAATTTAGTGGGGAAAAAAAATCTGGAAGAAATTGCCAGATATCTAAATGCTTCAGATTTATTTATTATGGGTTCTTATAAAGAGGGGTGGTCTACAACACTTTTAGAAGCTCTAGCATGTGGTGTGCCGATTTGCACAACAAATTTTAGCAGTGCTAAAGAGATTGTTCGCGAGGGAGTGTCTGGATTTGTTGAAGATCGTAACATTTCTTTGTTTGTCGGTAAAATGAATAAAGCCTTGATGTTAAATTCAGAAAATTTACCAATATCTACAGAAATTGAAAAATATGCAGTTTCTGAATTAAAAAATGATTTATTAAAAAATTGGGAATTATATTAAAATAGAAAGATTTATTTAAATACATCATTGAATTTATTACATGAGATTTCTTTGTTTCTAAAGCAATAAATACATTTAACCACTATCAATACTATGTTCCAGTTAATAAAAAAAATACGATTCTTTTTGTTAATTAAAATTAAGTGGAGGAAATATACTTTCGGCAAAAATGCATATATCGGACGATTGGTATACATGTGGGCAAAGCACAATATTATAATTGGAGATAATTTTTATATTGGTAAATTTTCACAAATTGAATGTGATGCTGAAATTGGTAACAATGTAATTTTTGCCAATCATGTCGGACTGATTGGCAGGTATGATCACAGCTACCAGCAAATAGGTGTACCTACACGATTGGCAAGTCAAATAAGAGATAAAGACTATAATTGGGTAGGATTGAATGAAAAAATAATTATTGAAGATGATGTTTGGGTCGGTTTTGGAGCTATTATTCTAAGTGGTGTTAAAATTGGCCAGGGAAGCATTATAGCTGCAGGTTCTGTTGTAACAAGTGATGTTCTGGCCTTTTCAATATATGGTGGTGTACCTGCTAAAAAAATAAAAAATAGATTTGAAAATGATTTAGATCTGCAAGAGCATATCAGGCTATATAAACTAAATTATATCTATTGATTTTATTTAGATCAGTATTTATACTTAGGCAAAAAGACCTTAAATAATACGGGTTGTAATCTTCTTTTTAGTAAAATTTTTTTAAAGATCTGTTTCTCTTAGGTTTCAGCTAAATCTGACATTATTAAGCATGGTATCTGTTTAAAATTGCTTAAAAGGTCAATTAGATTTTTAAAAATAATTTTAGTAGGAGAATGTAGAAAAAACAGATTAACCCTACGTAGAATAAAATATTCTTATAAAAAAAACGTTAAATATCAAAGGCATATGATTTTTAATAATTTATAGCTTTTAAAAGTTCAAAATTCATCTAATTATTAAAAATAACCAGTAATTACGCTTTAAGAATTTAAAAATTAAGCGTTAAAATAAATTCTCACAATAAATGTTAATTAAAGTTGAAAAAAAAACAATTGCTGGTTTCTCCTGGAGTATAGGGGAATATGATCAAATAATAAATGCCATTACAGAATTAGCAAAAAGACGGGAATCTTCAACTGTTTATTTTGGTGGTGCACATATGTTTAGCGAAGCATATAAGAATGCTGATTTTTTAGAATTGATTAATAAAGCCGATATAGTGGCACCTGATGGCCAACCTGTTACCTGGGTATTAAGGCTAATTTATGGAATTAGGCAGGATAGAGTAGCAGGAATGGATGCAATTTCAGATTTATTAAAGCAAATGGAAAAACAAAAATTACCTGTTTATTTTTATGGAGGTACTCAAGTAATGTTAAACAAAGCAGTAGGCTATATAAAAAAAGCATATCCCAATCTAATTATTGCTGGATTATATAGCCCGCCATTTAGAACGCTAACAGTAGAGGAACAAAACGAAATTGTTTGCAAGATTAATGATGCAGCTCCGGCAATTGTTTTTGTTATATTAGGCTGTCCCCAACAGGAAAAATGGGCAGCAGTAATGAAAGGGAAAATAAATGCTGTAATTGCTGCAGTTGGTGCAGCATTACCAGTTGCAATTGGAATGAACAAAAGGGCGCCTAAATGGATGAGGAATTTTGGCCTGGAGTGGCTTTTTCGTTTATTTCAGGAACCACGCCGTTTATTTAGAAGATATGCAATTGCTAATAGTTTATTTCTATGGGTTATGAGTAAAGAATTTTTGAAAGTAAGAGTGCTGGCTCCTTTAAGACTTATTAAATCAGATAAAAAAAAGAATAGTATTCAAAATATTTCTTTAACGAATTCTAACAATGAATAAACAGTTTGAAAGATATTTACAAATAACCCAGGTTATACTGGATTTATTTGTGATAACTATGGTTTACTTTTTCTGTAAAATAATTTTTACAGAAACTATACCCTTAAACTATTGGAGTATATATTTTCAATATTGGACAATATCTGTTGCTATATGGTTATTGCTTTCTTTCTTTTTAAGGACTTATGCTGGTAAAATAATTTTAAATTTCGAATATTTTACTAAGAGGACTACACAGGTTTATTTGCTCTGGATTATTTGCATTCTGTTTTATCTTTTTTTTTCGAGGGAATTTAGGATATCCAGATTGTTTATTGTTTTTAGTTTAATTGGCTTTGGTATTGGACTTTTAATAAACCGCTTTATATATCTTGGCATAAAAAAATATTTTAAAAACAGTCAATATCTTATTAAAAAAGTAATTATACTTGGTTATAATGATACAGCAAAAAAATTGGCAAAATATTTTGAAGAAGATGGAATTAATACACAACTGATTGGTTTTATTGAGGACGATAAAAATGTACATGAATTATCACACTATCCAATAATAACTGATGTAAGCAAGGCGCTTAAGGTTGCAAAAGAATTTGATGTAACTGAAATATTTTCAACAATAACCCCAGAGCAAAATAAGGATATTTACGAGTTAATGTATCAATCTGAAAAGGAATGTATCAGGTTTAAGATTGTTCCTAATCTTTCGGTTTTTATTACCCGGGATGTGCATATTGAATATTTTGGAGAATTGCCTATACTTTCTTTACGCAGTGAACCATTGGATGATGTTGGTAATAGAATAAAGAAGAGGGCATTGGATATTGCCATAAGTTTTTTAGTGATAGTTCTTATTTTATCCTGGTTAGTACCTCTGTTGGGCCTGTTAATTTTACTGGAATCAAGAGGCCCGGTTTTCTTTAAACAGTTACGTACAGGAAAAAATAAAAGCCCTTTTTACTGTTATAAATTCCGGAGCATGAGGATTAATAACGATTCTAATCTGAAGCAGGCAACGGCAAATGACGACAGGATTACAAAAATTGGAAAATTTATAAGGAGCACCAGTCTTGATGAATTTCCACAATTCTTAAATGTTTTTAAGGGTAATATGAGTTTAGTAGGCCCAAGGCCACATATGCTTAAGCATACAACAGATTATGCCGAAATTGTGGATGAATATATGATACGTCAGTTTATAAAACCAGGCATAACAGGATGGGCACAGGTAAATGGATATAGGGGTGAAATTACAAATCCCGAACAAATTAAAATGAGGGTTAATAAAGACTTATGGTATCTGGAAAACTGGACATTATGGATTGATATCCAAATTCTCTTTTTAACTGTATACAAAGTATTTAAAGGGGATAAAAATGCTTATTAGATTTAAAATTATATTTTAATAATATAAACTACAAACATTTAATATTATAGAAAAACTATTCTTAGAACTTCAAAATTTTTGAAAATTTATTTTACTGTTAAACTCATTAAAAAATAATTTATATAGATAACAATGTGTGGCTTTGTAGGAATAATTAATAAAAATAAAGATGAAGTAAATAGAGAGTTGCTACGAAAAATGGCAGCCACTATTCATCATCGTGGCCCTGATGAAGACGGTATTTTTATAGAAAACAATATTGGATTTTTTCACAAAAGGCTTTCAATAATTGATCTTTCCACCGGTCAGCAGCCAATGACTTTTAATGACTGTACTATTATTTATAATGGAGAAATCTATAATTATATTGAGCTGCGGGAAGATTTAATTAAAAAAAATCATCAGTTTAAAACCGCTTCAGATACAGAAGTAATATTACACCTTTATAAAGAGTATGGCGATAACTTTGTGAATCTACTTAATGGGATGTTTGCGTTTATTATTTATGATAAAGCAAAAAATAAGTTGTTTGTTTCGAGAGATCATTTTGGCATCAAACCATTATACTGGTATCAGGATGATGCCAGAATTTTATTTGGAAGCGAAATAAAAGCACTTTTAGCTCATCCGGAAATTACAGCTGTACCTGATGATGAAAATTTATGTGAGTACCTTACCTTCCAGTTTATTTTAGGGAAGGGTACTATGTTTAAAAATATTTCTAAAGTTCAGCCGGGTCAAAATATCACTATAGATCTAGCATCATGGAAAATTACAGAAACAAAGTACTGGTTTCCAGATTTTAAAATTGATCACTTTCATACAGAAGAATATTTTATTGCAGAACTACGAAAGATTCTGGAAGAAACTATTGCTCAACAGTTAAGGAGTGATGTACCGGTGGGTACTTATTTAAGCGGTGGTTTAGATTCTTCGCTAGTAACTATCATGGCCTCTAAATTTTTAGATCAACCTATTAAATGTTTTAGTGGGGCTTTTAATGAAGGGCCGGAGTTTAATGAATTGGAATATGCACGTGTTGCAGCCAATGCCGCTAATGCAGAATTGTTTGAAGTTTTCCCAACCGAACAGGAATTTATTGACCTGCTCCCAAAATTAATTTATCATTTAGATGAACCGGTGGCTGGCCCAGGTTTATTTCCTCAATATATTGTTTCAAGGTTGGCAGCAAAACATGTAAAAGTTATTTTAGGTGGCCAGGGTGGGGATGAAATTTTTGGTGGCTATGCAAGATATATGATTGCTTATTTAGAGCAGGCAATAAAAGGGGCAATTAACGAATCTAATGAAGAAGAGGAACACATTGTATCATTAGCTTCTATTCTTCCAAACCTGCCTTCGCTGAAGCAATACATACCCATGCTGAAGGGTTTTTGGAAGGCCGATTCTTTTGAACCTATGGACAGGCGCTATTATAACCTGTTAAACAGAATGGGAACAACAAGTAGTTTTCTGCACCCGGATATTACTGCAAAGTGTAAAGACGAAAAAATATTCAAAAAATTTTCGGGTTATTTTAATGATCCGGATACTACCAGCTACTTTAATAAGATGACCCACTTTGATATGCAGGGAAGTTTACCGGGTTTATTACAGGTAGAAGACAGGGTTAGTATGTCCGTATCAATAGAGTCGAGGGTGCCGTTGTTGGACAGAAGAATTGTTGACCTTATATCCCGAATGCCTGCAGGCATGAAATTTAAGGGTGGAGAAATGAAGTACCTTTTAAAAAAAACGATTCAGGATATAATGCCTGAGAAGATCATGAAACGAAAGGATAAAATGGGATTTCCTGTGCCTTTGCATCTTTGGTCTAAAAACAAGGGTAAAGATTTTATTATGGATGTGTTATTATCTAAAAAAGCGAAAGAGAGAAATATTATAAATACACAACAGGTAGAAAAACTGATTAATGAGGAGCAACCATTCAGCAGGGGATTATGGGGCATCTTATCTTTGGAATTATGGTATAATCAATTTATTGATAAATAAATTGATTATTTTTTATATTCTTTAGCTATAACTCTTAATAATATTTTCCCAATATTATCATTGTTGATTTTTAAATATAAACCTGATTTAAATGAAAGTAAACGAAGCACCAATTAATGCAGACACCTGGAAAATTGAAAAAATCGGCGTAATTGGGCCAGGCATTGTAGGAATGCCCATGGCTGCAATGCTGGCCAAAGCAAAAATAAAAATTGGGACAGACCAACCTGCAAAAGTTATAATTGTTCAAAGAAACTCTGTAAACTCAGGATGGAAAGTAGATTCTATCAATAATGGTAAATCAGTTATTGGTGGTATTGAGCCTGAACTGGATGATATTACAAGAAATGCAGTAAATGCTGGCCTTCTTTCTGCCAGTTCCGATTTTTCAATGCTGTCAGATGCAGATGTAATATTGGTTTCTATTCAAACAGATAAGAAGGATGGTTTTGAACCTGACTATGGCCCTATGTTTGGCGGACTTGAAAAGTTAGCAGAAGCATTACAAAATAAACCTGCTAATAAAATACCATTGGTAATTTTTGAATCAACACTTGCCCCCACAACTATGGATACACTGTTTAGGGAACATTTTAAAAAATATGGTTTAGAAGAAGGGAAAGATATTATGTTAGGTAACAGCCCTAACCGTGTTATGCCCGGAAGATTGGTAGAAAGAATTCGTGAGTCTGATAAACTTGCAGGTGGCCTTCATCCGGAAACACCCAAGCTTATTGCAAAATTATATAACCACATTGTAACCAATGGCGAGGTTTTTCAAACCAACAGTTTAACTGCCGAAATTGTAAAAACATTAGAAAATGCATACAGAGATGTTAGGATAGCTTTTTCAACAGAAATAGTAAGGTATTGCGATGCAAACAATATTAACTTTTATAAAGTAAGAGATAAAGTAAATAGTTTACTTGCACAATCTGATAATGCTACCAGCGACCCTAACGCAGTACCAAGTGGTGGTTTATTAATTCCTATGCTGGGTGTTGGCGGGCATTGTTTACCAAAAGATGGTATACTGCTTTGGTGGAGAAATATGCAAAAAAGTAACGACACTACTGCAAGTCTTATCCTTGCATCAAGATTAATAAATGACGATTCTCCTGCATATACTTTTAGCCAGGCAGAAAAAACATTTGGTAACCTCCGCAACAAAAAAATTGCACTGCTGGGTGTTGCTTACCGTTTTAATTCGGAAGATACACGTAACTCACCCACGCTGGCACTTGCCAATTACCTGAGGGATAATAATGTAAGCTATATCATGCACGACCCTTATGTAAAAACGGATGATCAGAATTTACTGAAATACAATCAACAGGATTTCTGCACACAAGATATTAATAGAGCACTAGAATCGGCCGATTTTATTTTTATGGGTACCGCACATAAAGAATACATAGACAGCTTTGAAAAAATTACTTCGTACAAAAATATCCTTGGCATTATGGATGCATGTAATATTTATAACAGCCAGCAATTTATCGGTAAAGAAATAAAATACTCAGGCATTGGCAGGGGAACAACCGAACCCGAAAATAATTTTATTGATTTTGTATATCAAAGTTTTCGTGTAATGGAAAAAGGACTGGGGCATGAGTTGCTTGGTCTGATTAATTTTTACAATGCCAATTATGCTTACGATGAATACAATAAAGTAAAATTTAGTGAAGTACAACGTTTGGCAAAAACATGTTCAACAGGTTGCGAAATTGCGGATGCTGAACCGATTGGAAGTATACCGGAATTTAAAGGTTTTAGCAGCATACTTGCAAAAAAAGCAATATTGAATGCTAAATAAAAGCAATATTGTAAAATAATTATCAGTAAAGGTTGAAATAAAAGTATGCCCGAAAAAAAAACATGGGGAATAATTGGCGGTGGGATGTTAGGAATGACTCTGGCATTGCGGCTTGCACAAGAAGGGCATAAAGTTACTATTTATGAAGTTACCGAAAAAGTTGGTGGACTAACCAGTTCGTGCAAGTTGGGGGATGTTGTTTGGGATAAGTATTATCATGTAATACTGATGTCGGATTTAAATACCAGAAAAATTTTACAAGAGATTGGATTGGAAAATGAAATGCAATGGGTGGAAACAAAAACCGGATTTTATTCTGGTGGAAAGTTATATTCCATGTCAAACATCATTGAGTTTTTTAAATTCCCTCCAATAAATTTTTTTGATAAATTCCGATTAGGCTTAACCATATTTGCAGCATCAAAAATAAAAAACTGGCAGCGGCTGGAAAATATTTTTGTAGCGGATTGGCTTACCCGGTGGTCGGGAAAAAGGGTTTTTGAAAAAATATGGCTGCCATTATTGAAGGCAAAACTTGGAGAAAATTATAAAAACACTTCTGCAGCTTTTATATGGACAACCATACAGCGAATGTATGCTGCCAGAAAAAGCGGCCTTAAAAAAGAAATGTTTGGATACATGGCGGGGGGATACGAAAAGATAAACCATCACTTTGCAGAACACCTGGTAAAGCTGGGCGTATCCATTAAGTACAATACAAAAGTTAATGCAGTTGAAAAAACAAGCGATAAATTATTAAAAATTGTTGCAGAAAATAATACACAAAGTTTTGATAATGTAATTTCAACTTTATCATCCCGGGAATCTGTAACAATAGCCAATGAATTAACAGAGGAAGAAAAGCAAAAACATAATAGTATAAAATATCTTGGTGTTATTTGTCCTTCTGTTTTATTAAGAAAAGCTATTTCGCCATATTACGTTACCAACATTACTGACAGCTGGCCGCCTTTTACCGGCGTAATTGAAATGACTGCGTTGATAGATAAAAAAGAAGTTAATGGAAATCATTTAGTGTATTTACCCAAATATGTAAATCCGGATGATGTATTATTTGATTTGGATGATGCAGCAATTAGAAAAATATTTCTTGATGCATTATTTAAAATGTATCCCCAAATTACTGAAGCTGATATTATTTTTTGGGGAACATCAAAAGCACGTGTTGTATTTGCATTACCCACTATTAATTATTCAAAAAACATACCTGGCATTGCCACTTCAATGGATAATTACTATATAGTTAATTCTGCACAAATCATTAACGGAACGCTTAACGTAAACGAAACAATTCAGATAGCAGAAAAAAAATTGAAAGAAATATTGAATAAGAATGGCTAAAAAGAAACCAATCGCAAGTATATCTCTGGACCTGGATAATCAATGGTCGTACATGAAGATTCATGGTGATGAGGGTTGGGATAATTACCCGTCATACCTAAATATATTTATACCTTATGTGCTGGATGTTTTAGACGAAGTCGAATTAAAAATTACTTTTTTTTTAGTAGGAAAAGATACAGAGTCGGAAGATAATGTGAAATATTTAAGAATGATAACAGAAAGGGGACATGAAGTAGGTAATCATTCTTATCATCATGAATCATGGCTGCAAACATACAGTTACGAAAAAATAGAAAATGAAATTAAACAAGCCGAAGAAGCAATAGAAAAGGCCACAGGCCAACGTACAACATCTTTTAGGGGGCCAGGCTTTAGCTGGAGTAAAGGTTTACTGAAAGTTTTACAGGCCAGAGGGTACCAGTTTGATGCGTCAACTTTACCTACTTTCCTTGGCCCAATTGCCCGAATGTATTATTTTAAAAAATCAGATCTAACCAAAGAGGAAAAAAAAGCACGTAAAGAATTGTTTGGAAAATTCAGCGAAGGGTTTAGGAAATTAAAACCATATAAATGGGATTTAGGAAAAGGGAAAACTTTGATGGAAATACCGGTAACTACAATGCCTATTTTTAAATTGCCCTTTCACCAGAGTTACCTTTTGTATATAAGTGGCATATCTAAAACTTTAATGAAAGCATATTTACGGGCTTCTATTTTTATGTGCAAAATAACTAAAACACCGCCAAGCTATTTATTGCATCCTTTAGATTTAATTGGGGGTGATGATGTACCACAACTGGCTTTTTTTCCGGGAATGAATATAAAGAGTGAAAAGAAACTGGAAGTATTTAAAACAGCTATGCAAATGCTGAAAAAACATTACGAATTATTACCCATGTCAGCATTTGCAGCACACTTTACAGATAAAAATCTTAAAGCATTTGAGCCGTAAAAATAATCAGCAATGAAAATTTTTTCCATAGTAGGGGCAAGACCTCAATTTATAAAACTGGCGCCATTGTCAGCTGCTCTTTCGGCAGGCTCACACCAGGAGTATATTGTGCATACAGGCCAGCATTATGATTATGCGATGAGTGAAAAAATATTTATTGATCTGGGAATAAGAAAACCCGATATTCATTTAGAAGTTGGAGCTGGTAACCAAACTGTTCAAATTGCCGAAATGATGCTGAAACTGGAAGTTGCCATGCTTGAAAAAAAACCAGATGTTGTAATTGTTTTCGGCGATACCAACTCAACACTTGCCGGTGCATTAATTGCGGCAAAACAAAATATTCCTATAATACATATTGAGGCAGGATTAAGAAGTTTTAACAGAACTATGCCAGAAGAAATTAACCGCATTATTACCGATCATGTATCAAAATATCTTTTTGCACCTACACAAACTGCAGTGGACAATTTACACAGAGAAGGGTTAGGCAGTAGTACATTTTTTACCGGCGATATTATGGTGGATACCATGAAGAACAGTATTGAAATTGCTCTTAAAAAATCTACGGTAATTGAAGAACTCCAATTACATGGTACGTTTTATAATCTATTAACATTACACCGCCACTATAATGTTGACGATAGCGGAATACTGGAACATATTTTAAATCAATTGGGACAGTTGGATGAAAAAATAATTTTCCCGGTACATCCGCGAACAAGGAAAATGTTACCGGCAACTTATACGGTACCATCAAATATTATCATGGTAGAACCGCAAGGGTATTTAGATTTTATTGCCTTGGAATATTCGGCAAAAAGAATAATTACTGATTCTGGTGGTATTCAAAAAGAAGCTTACTTGCTGCGTAAACCTTGCATAACGTTACGCAGTGAAACCGAATGGGTAGAAACAGTAAGTGAAAAATGGAATTTACTAATTAAACCGGCGGATAAAAATATTGCTTTTAAAATTGCAGATTTTTCTGTACCACAAAATCAAAATAATATTTTTGGGGAAGATGTTACAGCTAAAATGATAAATATAATTAATTAGACTAAATAAGCCTCTCTTAAAAAGCTATTCTCAAATTTGCAAGAGAACATTTTAAAAGTACAGATATTGTTTTTTTTAATGTGCAGAAAATAAAAAAAATGAGCAACAACATTTCTGATAACAACATACCATTAGTGGTGGATGTAGACGGCACACTAATAAAAACCGACCTTTTATTCGAGGCCATTATATTGCTGATTAAAAAAAATCCTATCCATATTTTTAAATGCTTGTTTTGGTTAATAAAGGGTAAGGCATATTTTAAATCAAAAGTTTTCGGACAGGTTAGGCTGGACTATCAAACACTTCCCTTTAACCTGGAAGTATTGAGTTTTTTACAAAATGAATTTGCTAGCGGACGTACAATTATTCTGGCAACAGCCTCTCCGGTAACTTCTGCTGTTGAAATAGCAAAACTGCAGCCCATATTTAGCGAAGTTTACGGAACAGAAAATAATATAAATCTAAAAGGAGCAAATAAACAAAGCCTGCTGGTTAACAAATTCGGCACAGGGAATTTTGATTATATAGGAGATTCAATGGCTGATATTGAAATATTTGCTTCCTGCAGATATTCTTATTTAGTTAATGCTAATAAGTCTTTACAAAATAAAGTTGCCCGAATATCTAAACTTAAATTTACTTGGTATGCTGCAAAACCAACTGTAAAAGATTACATCAAGGCAATAAGGGCATACCAATGGATAAAAAATTTATTAATTTTTGTTCCTTTGGTTACATCACACACTTTGCATGATAAAAATTTGTTTGTATCAACCTGTTTTGCTTTTATTGCTTTTAGCCTTGTAGCTTCTGCTGGTTATTTATTAAATGACCTTTTAGATATAAATTCTGATAGAAGACATCCAAGAAAAAAATTCAGGCCATTGGCTTCTGGAAAATTAGCCATAATAAAAGGCTTATTATTAGCTATTATATTTTTAATGGGTAGTATAATTTTGGCAGCAAGTATTAACCTAAAGTTTTTGACTGTTCTTTTGTTCTATTTCAGCATATCTTTTTCTTATTCCTTATTTTTTAAAAAAGTAGTTTTATACGATGTATTTATTTTGGCAATGTTATATTCATTAAGGGTTTTTGCGGGCGGAGTGGTAATTGATATTAGCTTATCATTTTGGTTGATAGCCTTTTCTGCTTTTTTATTTTTGAGCCTTGCCTTTGTAAAAAGATATTCTGAATTAATGCAAATAGTA
>JAYUTC010000405.1:0-19125 GCA_043755395.1 Ferruginibacter sp. | reverse complement strand
AGCTTCTACATACTGCGGGGCATAGCCAATATCCCTTTTGATATTTAAATTACCCACAATTAATTTATCGCTTAATCCTTTCTTTATTTTTATTGCTTCTCTTATGACCTTTTTTACAAAAAAAGTATCGGTACGTAAATGCGACTCGTGGTTGAATAAAATACCACAGCAAATAAATAAATTATAACTCTCCCGGTAGTTTACACAGGTCCAGTGAGCCGCAGCCTTAGAAATAGCATAAGGGCTTTTGGGATGAAACTCGGTATCTTCTGTAATAGGTAAATGTTTTACTTCTCCAAACATTTCACTACTGCTTGCCTGGTAAAATTTTATTTTGCTGTTGAATTGTTTTATGGCTTCTAATAGGTTAAAAACAGATAAAGTATTAAAATGAAAAGTGCTAATTGGTTGGGAGAAAGAAAGGGATACAGAACTCTGTGCAGCCAAATTATAAATTTCTGTTGGAGGATATTCATTAAAAATCCGGAGTATTTGCGACAGGTCGGTTAAATCACATTCTTCAATTATAATCTTGTCTGTAAGATTGAGGTAGTTTAATCCTCTTAAGCTGGAGGAGTGTTTGCTTCTTACCAAACCAATTACTTTATAATCTTTTTCTAAAAGTAATTTGGATAAATAAGCCCCATCCTGACCAGTAATACCTGTTATAATTGCAACATTCATTTTTTACTGTTTAATATTTCTTTTGCGGTTTCAAGATACTCATTTGTCATTTTATCCCAGGAAAATTTTTTAACCTGTTCATACCCTTTTTCAATTAATGATTTGGTAAAAATTTCATCCTGCAATATTTTAAAAATGGCTTCAGTTAATTGGAGGGTATTTTGTGGTTCAAAGTAAAGTGCTGCATCTCCGGCAATTTCGGGCAAACTGCTGGTGTTACTTAAAATTACCGGGCAGCCACAAGCCATTGCTTCTAAAGCAGGAATTCCAAAACCTTCATATTCAGATGGGAAAATAAATACGGAGGCATTTTTATAAATGGTATTTAATTCATTATCATAAAAACTACGTTGTATAATCCTGTCGGCTAAATGCAAGGATTTGATATTTTCCATTTCGGCATTGGTAAAAGCACCGCCTCCTGCACAAACAATATTTAGTGTTTTATCGGTTTCAAAAACCGGTATCATGGCTTTTAAAAGACTGTCAAATTGTTTGTATATTTCTCTTTTACCAATAAATAAAACATACTTCTTGGGCAACCAATCCAGCAATAAAATTTCTTTTGTAAATATCGATTGGCTTAAATGAATTACTTTAACTTTTTCCTCAGGAATTGTTGGATATAGATTTACAATATCTTTTTTGGTTGAGGCAGATATAGCTACAATTTTGCTGCTACTTTCACATAAAAGTTTCTTGTTTTTCTTTAGCTTCTCTTCTCCGTAAAAATAATCGGGAAAAATTTCATGAATCATATCAAATACTGTAAGTACAAAGGGTTTGTTGTGCAGCTTATATAAAAAATAGGGGTTGTAATAGCTACCAATAAACAAATCGAAATTATTTTTCCTGAGATAATAATTCGTTTTTAGCCTGTTAATTCTTTTTAAAATAGCGTTTACATATATTTTGCCGGGATAGTTTTTATCGAATAAGAAATGCAGTCTTTTGGGTTGAAGATTATATTCTCTCAGGTGCAGGTTTTCGCTGAAAAAAAGCGGACAAATTATTTCAACATCCTCTCTTTCATTACAACTTTTCCAAAACTCAGCAAATATTCTGGAAATGCCACCGAATTTTTGTGAATAAAAGATTTGTGGATCGAGAAATATTTTCATTTTAAAGTGTAATTATTCAGGTTTTTACTTTCTCCTGCAAAATATTTGCTGCTTTCTCTGCAATCTTCCCCCAGTAAAAATGATTAAAAAATGATTCAGGTATATCAGATTCAGGTTTACTTTTTAAAATGGCTTGGCTAAAATTATTCCAGTTATCATCTTCTGTAATTTTCATTTTTGATCCGGTAATAGCCAAAGGAACACCAATTGCACCGCTTGTTGTAGTAACTACATTCATATTGTGTCCCAAAGCTTCCACTAATTTTGTTTTTATACCGCCACCATCTTTTACGGGGTTAATTAATATATCGGCACCTTTATAAAACAAAGTTATATCGTTAACAAATCCGGCATAAATAATATTTTTATTTGCATATTCTTTTAACCCGTTGTACGATTCTGCAAGATTACTTCCACATACAATTATTTTGTACTTAAAATTTTCATTGGATAACAGTAAAGGGTTTATATTGGTTAAAATATTATCAAGGGCATCTTTATTAGGTTTGTAATTTAAGGAACCATTAAATAATATTATATTTTCTTCTTTTGGAATATTGTATAATGCTGCAATGGATTCTTTTGCATCAATTTTTTGCTGGTGGGTAGGTGGTTCACTAAGTTCAAATCCATAAGTTATTACAAAACATTTTTCAGGATCTAGTTTGAATTTTGTGAGGCCATATTTTTCATCATCGCTTTGTATAAAAAAATTATAATCGGCCTGCCTGTGTGTAAATCTTTCATAGTTCCATAAAATACCCCACCACCATTTCCCTATACTTTTAAATCGTTGTGCTTCTATATTTTGAGAGCGAATTACCAACTTAACTTTGCAAAATACCTTTAATAAAATACCCAACCACCCGTAATATGGATGTTCTATCATTAGATGGGTAATCTTTTTTTCTTTAATAATATTTCGTAGTTTAAAAAAATATAAAACATTAGCATACCGTAATTTACTATTTTGTAATATGTTCAATATTTCGTACTCTTTTACACAGTTTATATCATTATCTTTTATTGTAACACATGTTGTATGTATTAATGAAGAAAAGAACTTAAAAAATAATGCAATATTTTTTTGACCTCCCAGATTTGGAGGTAAAAATTTATATGATATTATATTTAAAACCTTTATTTCAGACAATTTATTCATTTTGGGTAACTGCTTTATTGCTAAATCCTTTTTTAAATTCCCAAAGTATTGTACCGCCCAAAAGTGCTAGTAAAAGCCAAATAAAAAATTTATGAATTTTGGCACCAGTAATATAGGCATATGGTTCTAATTTAAACTCGATTGTATGTTTGCCTGCCGGTAACATCAAAGCCCTTAATACATAGTTTGCTTTTAGCACAACAGTTTTTTTACCATCAATGTATGCATTCCAGTCTTTATAAAATACTTCGCTGAAAACTGCAAGTTGTGGTGAACCGGTATTGCTTTCATATTTTAATGCATCATTATCAAATGCAATTTGCTTTATGATTGATGTACTATCTGATGAAGTAAAATTTCCTATTAACGGCTGATATATTCTATCAATAATAGCAGTGTCTTTCGGATTAAAATTATTGAGTGCTTTCATTTCTGATATTGGTCCATCTACATAGTTTACTGCTTTTACAAACCAGCAATTACCCAAAGCTGAAGGATTAGGAATTGCTATTTCTTCTCCCTGTTTTTGCCCTGGTTGAATAATGTATTTTGTATTAAGCATATTTATCACAGCAGGGTTTGGCGTGCCTGATAATTGATAAGTGATCAGATCATCGTAAATGCCCAATTTAGCAGGTGAATAGCCCCCAATTGATTTATGATAATAGGATGTTTGTGATTGTTGAAAAGGATCACTTTTACTAACATCATATACCCTGTAGTTAGGGTCTTTATCCTGTAAAATTTGATTATCTGCTTTGGATAACGGGAATGGTGTTTCTTCTAAATCTGCTTTGGATCCAAAACTCCTATCGTTTAAATAGTTTGAACCAAATGAAAATAAATCAATAAAAGCAGCCAATGTAACACCTGTTATTAAAATAGTTGCTTTTATTTTTTTCTTAAGAAATAAGGCAATAAATATTAAGGCAATTAATACATATAATAAAGAAGTGAAAATATCTTTTAAAAGAAAAGAAGCTCTGTCTTTACGCAAAGCTGATAAAATTCCTTTAGTCTTTGTTTCATCCAGCCCATTGCTTATTATTTGTTCTTCATAAATTCTGTTATCACCTAAAGCTTCAAATTCAGGATTATTGCCGATTTCATTATACATAACCTGCATCTGCTCCGGTGGTGCTTTACTTTGCAACATTTCATTAAAGGCCTTTGTACGGCTTTTATTTTCGGCACCAAAATCACTGGTTATGTAAATACAAGCTATAATAATAAATAATGCAGAAGTTAAAAGAACACCTGATTTTAATTTTTTCCAGGTTTCATTTTCCAATTGATGTGATACAATATGATCTAAAGTTAAGGCTGCAAGAATAGGAAGTAATAATTGTGGTATTACTAATATCATAGTTGGAGCTCTGAATTTATTGTAGAGTGGTAAGTGGTCGAATAAAAAATAATTAAAACCGGGTAAATTATTTCCCATTGCCATCAATATACCAAGAATAGTTGTAATTAAAATCCACCATTTATGTTTTCCATCTAATAAAAACAGGCCAAGTATTCCTAAAAAACATATTATGGCGCCTAAATAAACAGGGCCATTTGTACCTGGCTGGTCACCCCAATAAATTCTTTGTGATAAACTAAGTGCAAAGTTTTCTGCCTGTGCATCAGGTACATTTAGTTTTTCGGTAAGTTGTTTATATACATTAGAGTTATCCGAAAGTTTTGGAAAAATATGCTGATCCCCATCTCTTGCTGCATAATAAGAACCATATCCCTTTATACCTGGAAACATTAAACTAAAACTTTCCACTTTTCCATAACTCCATTGAAACGCATAATCTTTTTGCAGTCCTGTAGTTTTCGAATCTTTAATAACATCGGCTTTTACATCTTTTTTATCCATAATCAACATGCCACCGCGTTTGCTTGATTTGGTATAATCTGCATTAACCCATAAATTAAGTACATTTACACCAAGGCCAATAACAGCAGCAATTATTAAAAGCCCTAGTGCTTTGCCCGCATGAACCAACTGTTTTTGCTTTATCCAGTTAATTAAATATGCAACTGTCATTATTGCTGCAATAATAAAAAAGTAATAATTAATTTGCTGATGATTCATGCCCAATTGCATTGCAGTAAATAAAGCTGTAAGCGTAAATCCCCATAAATATTTTTTATCAAATATTAAAATCATTGCAGCCAAGGTTGCAGGTACATATCCCAATGTGAATATTTTAGTATCGTGGCCTGCAGTTAATGCAATAGGAGTGTAACTGCAATAAGCAAATGCCAGAGCGCCAATTATTGCTGTCCATGGCCGTATTTTTAATACCATTAAAAGAAAGTACATACTGATACACATCAAAAAGAAAAAATTGATGGGCTTTGGTAAAAAAACAGTGAATATATCATGTAACCTAACCACCGGGCTCCATGGATATGGATAAGTAACCTGGTAACTGGGCATACCGGCAAACATATTTGTCATCCATAATGCCCCAACACCTTTCTCTTTTTCCCTTTCCACCAATTGATGACTCATACCTTGAAATTGGGTAATATCACTTTGTTGTAAGGTGAGAGTACTATCTAAAGCAGGTTTGCAAAAAATAACGGAAACTAATAAAAAAATACCAATAGCTATAATATGAGGTAAAGCTTTTTTAAACCAGGCAGCATTCATTTGTATAAATTTAAGGCTCTAAGATAATTTAATTTTTTGGTTAAAGTTATATGACAATATTCAATTGAAAGTTATAGAAGATTTAGTTATTAAATCAATGAGCGAGGTCACGTTATTGCAGATATACTGGTTGTATAAAAAGGCTTAAATTTTATTACAGGTTTTCGAGTTTTAAAAGTGTTTTTATTTTGTATAAAAAATTACCTGCAGGGGAGTGAAGCAGGTAAAATAAAATTTTTAATCTTAGCTGCCATACACTTAACAAAAAACTGGTACCAAAATATTTTTCATATACTTTTTTTGTTTCAGCTAAAGATATAAAATAATTACTGCTGCTAATACCTTCAGGCGCAAAGTTTACCAACGGGGATTGTAAAAAAGTGAATTTTTCATCAGCAATGCGGCATAAAAAATCGTAGTCTGCTGCAATTGTTTCTGTAGTACTGTAAAGTCCATATTTATCATGCAGTTGTTTTTTTATAAACATACTCTGATGGCAAATACTTCTCATACCACGATATAATTTACTTTTCTCAAAAGGTTTACCAATAATTATCCACTGATTACCTCTAAGCAATTTGTATTTACCGTGCAGCCATTGTAAGTGTTCATCCCGGTCAAATGCTTTTGAGGCTGCTGTAATTGCACTACTATCATAAAATGTATCGCCTGCATTCAGCATAACTAAAATTTCGCCATTTGCATTTCTTATCCCTTTATTAATTGCATCGTAAATGCCACTGTCAGATTCACAAATCCACTTTCTGTATAATGGATGTGGATTATTTTGAAGAAAATATTTTATTTCACTATTAGTTGAGCCATCTATAATTAAATGTTCATAGGGCTTTTGAAGTTGTGCATCCACCGATTTGCAGGTATTGATAACATCCTGTTGATTATTAAAACAAATTGTAATAACTGTAATATTGTTTTTTTGATGCATTTGAAGCAAATTTATTTAATATGCTTCATTAAATAAATAAAAAAAGAGCAACTCGTTTGGCATTGCTCTTTTTAATATAAAAATTAGAATGTTTATTTTTTTCAATTAGCCATTAATTCCCCATTCCCTGTTGCGCATTTTGCATATTATCCATTTCCCCTTTCATATTTTTACGTTTTAGTAACGAAACATCAAATTTACCAAAGCGCCAGTTAAAACTTAAACGCAAAACCTGTGGATCTCTGCGGCGTTCCGTATCATAAATTAAAAAAGAACTTTCGGCATGGGTAGCATTAAGTTTTGTTTTAAAAACATCACTCATTTGCAAGGTTAATGATGCAGCATTGTTTTTTAAAAATTCTTTTTTTATGGCAAACTCCACTCCATAATTTGGTTTTATAAAACCTTGGGCACCAGGCTGGCTTTGTCCAAAACCACCCATTCCACCCCCCATTCCGCCTCCCATTCCGCCACGTCCACCTCCACTACTGCTGGCAGGTATTAGTGTTTTAGCCTGATAATCGCCACTTAATTGAATTGAATAATTTTTAGGCAGTTTAAAACTATTATTAATTTTTGCAAACCAACTAACCTGTGATTGATTAACACTTCCTGGAATATTTCCGGCTTTTAAATCTGTTTTATATAAATTAAAATTGGTTGAAAGATCCCACCAGTTTGTTAATTTATCTCTTAAAGTAAGTTCCAGGCCATAAGTAAAACTTCTGTTGGCATTAGCATAGGTATTAAAAGTAGCACTGTCAGATATTGCAGGATTGGGATTTTTATCACGGTATTGATAGCGGGTTATTAAATCGTTTGTATTGCGAAAATAAGTTGTTGTTAATAAGGAATGTTTATTATTAAATTGATTTTGATAGGCAAGTTCTGCAAGATTTGTAAATTCAGGTACAAGGTCTGGATTACCTTTTGATATGTTTAACGGATCAGTTAAATCAAGAAAAGGCAGTAACTGGAAAAAATTGGGTCTGTTAATCTTTCTTGAATAATTTAATTGCAGGTCTTCTTTATCATTTAGTTTATAAGTAAAGAATGTACTGGGGAATAAGCTAAATGGGTAACTATTACTGAATTTTTGATTTTTTGTAATTAAATTGCCATCATATTTACTGCTTTCCAGCCTTAGTCCTAACTGATAGGTAAAATCATTTAGCTTTTGAGAAAAAGTTGTGTAACCAGCATAAACGGCATCGGTATATTCATAATTGGTAATAACGCTGGACCTAAATAGAGATTGCCCGTTATAATCTTTATAAATGTTTTCAATAGTATTAAAGCTTGCAAAATTTCTAAAAGCCCCTCTTAACCCAAATTCAAATTTCATATTTTCGGTGATAGGATTGCTATAATCAGTTTGCAGGGTGATATATTTTGATGTGCCACCACCACCAGTATTTTGTAATAAATTCAAACCTTTTGGATTACTGTTAGCCGTATATTGTTTTTGATCATTATTCGATTCGTTATCGTTTTTGCTGGAGTTATAGTTTATATCTGCAGTAAGTTCTTTACCTGCTTTTGCATAATTATGTTTATAGCTTAATGTGCTGCCATAATTTCTAAAATTACCAATACTGTAAGAACTGCGTATACCATTTTCTTTCGCAACTATTCCCGAGGTATATGTTGTATCATTTAAAAAGTTAAGAATATCATTTGTTTTAAATTGACCTCTAACAATATTACCACCAATGGATATGGTATTTCTGTTATTAATAAAAACATCCATTCCCATTCTGCCATAGCTAAAGAAGCCCTTATTTATGGGATTATTATTTTGTAAAGAATGTGCAATACTGTTTGTAAAAAAATCGGTTCGTTCAGTTTGCACCTCACTTAGCGATTTTCGTATACCCAACATAGCAGAAGCAAAGAAATTTACTTTCTGTTGTTTGATATTTATATCTCCCCCAAAGCCCGGTCTTCCACGGCTGTCGATACTTGTTCTTATGTTTCCATTGTATCCGGCTTTACGGTTTTTCTTTAATACAATATTTAAAATGCCGGCACCACCACCACTGGCATCAAATTTTGCACTTGGGTTGGTAATAAGTTCTACAGTTGAAATGGCATCTGCAGGTATCTGGTCTAGGGTTAAAGTAGTTGGCCTGCCATCAACAAATATTTGGGGTGCAGCATTTCGCATGGTAACATTTCCATCAATATCAACCAAAAGGCTGGGTACATTTTTCATTACATCAACTGCAGTACCACCAATACTGGTAAGATTTTTTTCAACATTAAAAATTTTACGATCAATACTCATTGTCATCAATGATTTGTTGGAAACTACTGTTACATTTTGAAGTTGTTGGGCATCAATGTTGAGTTTTATATTACCCAAGTCTTTATCCACTGCATTAAGCATGCCGCTCATATCGCCATTTTTCATGCCGGACATATTCATTTCAAAAGCAATTTTTCTCTCAATACTGCTGTACCCAATAGCAGTAATTTTTAGTTTGTAAGTTGCCATAACAGCAAGGTTTTCTAAACTAAATTCTCCTTTTTTTGTGGTTAACATTCCACCTATTACAACATCTTTCCTTTTTTTTGTTGTTGTATCTAATTTATTTTGAATAAGTTGTACAGAAGCAGCTTCAACTGGTTTATTAGTAATCGAATCAATAATTTTACCATAAAAATGTCCCAGATTCATATTTTGTGCCCCAGCCATTTGTCCACGGCCACCTGGCATTTGTGCATGTATCCCTAATGTAAAAGAAAGAAAAACAAGACTGAAAAAAAATCTAAAAAAGTTCATATTATTATTTTAATGTTAAATTCAACTGTTAGACGACGTTATTTGAAAAAACTGTCGTTGTAATAAACAATAACCAAAGGTGACAGTAAAAGTTCAATTTTTATGTTGATAGATGATGAATGGTAGTATAATATTAAGAGGAGGGTATATTAGTTAATTATTTGTTAACCAAGTAAGTAGAACTTGTAGTAATCCAATTATAAATCCCAGAACACCTCCAATTATTTCAACAAATTTAAATTCTTTTTTCATGATGTCATTCAGAATTGATTCCAGTTTATCGGATGAAAAACTCTGTACTTTTTGAGTTACAATACTTTCTAAATCAAGGTCAGTTTTTAGGTTGACCATGTAATTTTTCATTATTTGAGGGAATATGGATTGCAATTCTTTCATCAATGCTTCTTTTAGCTGGTTGATTGTTTTATCACCTATAAACATAGATAATACCGGAAAAGTCTCACTTAATTTGGTTTTTAAAAATGAATCAATATATACTTCTATTTGAGGCATTATTTTATCCAAATTTTCTTTTTGGGTTATTTTAGTTTCAATATCCTCAAACGATAATAATTCATTACCTACCAGTTTTCCTAATTTTTCGGCAAACTGTTTTTGACGTTTAGGGAAAATTCCCTGTATGGTAAAGCCTAATATCCGTTTAGGTTCTTTAGGATGAAAAAGCATTTTTATTGCAATCCAATTGGTAAACCAGCCAATAAATGCAGATATAACCGGAATCAGCCAAACCCAAAAATTCATATCTATAAAAATTTAAGCAGCAAAGAAACAATAATTGAAAAGGGTATCAAAATGTAATTTTGAATGAAATCAGTTTTTCTTTACTTTTGCAATCCTGTAAAATGGTAGTCGTAGCTCAGTTGGTTAGAGCATCAGATTGTGATTCTGAGGGTCGGGGGTTCGAGCCCCCTCGATTACCCATTAAAGAGGACAAAGCAAGGAAATGTTGTTTTTGTCCTCTTTCTGTTAAGCTGAATGCCTTTTCTATATCATTTAACCATTTATCCCTGTATTTTTCCAAAAAAAGCCTTTAACAAAACATTATTGGAGTAAGTGCGTTTAGTGTAAATAAAAACAATTGTTTTTACGTTATTTTTACACCATGCAAAAAATTGCAAGCTTTATGATGAGTAAAAAATTTATACCGGTTATACTGGTGCTTACCGGGGCAAGTCTGTTTTTGGCTTTTCAATCTCAGGGGAAAAATGATAATGAGGATAATCCAAAATCCAAATATTCCAGAGTATTACGTAATGTGGGCATTTTGCTTGAAGAAGGGCACTATAGCCCAAAGAAAATTGACGATAATTTTTCGACCCTGGTTTTAAAAAAATTCACAGAAGAGCTGGACAACGACAAAAGTGTTTTTCTTAAAAGTGATGTAGAATCGTTTGAAAAATTTGGCAATAAAATAGATGATGAAATTCACGGCAGCGAATTACAATCTTTTTTTGTAATTAATGAATTATATATCAAAAGACGGGATGAAAGTTTTATTCTAATAAATGAAATTTTAGCAAAGCCATTTGATTTTACAAAAGATGAAAAAATTCAGTTAGAAAGGGAAAAACTGGGCTTTCCAAAAACTGAGGCTGATCGCAGAGAATTATGGAGGAAATCTCTTAAATATATTGTTTTAGGGAAATTTGTAGAATTGCAGGAAGATAAAGAAAAGAATAAAGGGAAAAAAGATTTTGTTTTAAAAGCAGATAGTACGCTTGAAAGAGAGGCAAGGGACTATGTGAGAAAAAGAATGGAAAGATCAACAGCCACAAAAAAAACTCATGAAACAGCAGATGAAAATTTTGCAACTTTTGTTAACGCTGTTGCGCAAACAATGGATCCGCACACAGATTATTTTCCACCGGTAGATAAACGTTCTTTTGATGAAAGTATGAGTGGAAGATTTTATGGCATCGGGGCACAATTAAAAGATGATGATGGGAAAATAAAAATTGCTACGCTTATTGCCGGTATGCCTGCAATAAGAAATGGCGATCTTAAAATTGAGGACGAAATAATTAAAATTGGACAGGGTAAAGCCGATCCTGTTGATGTTACGGGTTATGCTGTTACCGATGCAGTTAAATTAATCAGGGGTGCCGAAAAAGGTTCAGAAGTAAGACTAACAATAAAAAGAGCGGATGGAACTATTAAAGTAATTTCTTTATTAAGGGATGAAATAAAACTGGAAGATACTTTTGCTAAAAGTGCTGTAATAAACGGCGATCATAAAGTAGGATATATTTATTTACCTGAGTTTTACCAGGATTTTCAAAATCCTAATGGTGCCAGATGTTCTAATGATGTAGCAAAAGAAGTAGAAAAATTAAAAGCAGAAAATGTAGAAGGTATAATTATAGATTTACGTGGTAATGGGGGTGGCTCATTATCCGAAGTTGTTAAAATGGCCGGATTATTTATTGAAGATGGTCCAATTTGCCAGGTTAAAGGAAGAGATGAAAAACCATATGTTTACAGAGATAAGGATAAAAGTATATTATACTCTGGCCCTTTAACTGTTTTAGTAGATGAAACCAGCGCCTCGGCTTCCGAAATTTTTGCCGCAGCAATACAGGATTACAAAAGGGGTATTATAATTGGCAGTACATCTACCTATGGAAAAGGTACCGTTCAACGTAATATTCCATTAACTCCCGAAAGTGAAAATCCTTTATTTGACAATAAGAAAGCAGAGGACTTAGGAGCACTAAAATTAACTCTTCAAAAATTTTATCGTATTAGTGGAGGGGCCACACAATTAAAAGGTGTAACTCCGGATATTGTTTTGCCAGACAGGCTGGAGTATTTAAAATTTCGTGAAAAAGATAACACGGCCTCTTTACCATGGGATGAAATTGCAAAAGCTGATTACCAACCATGGGTTAGTACTGTAAATAATGAGTTATTGATTAGCACAACTTCTGATCAGATTAATAATAATTCGGTGTTTAGTAAAATTAAGACTAATGTAGACTGGCTGGGAGCAAACAGCGAAAAAGAATATTCTTTAAATATTGTAAAATATAAAGAAGAACTAAGTCAATTAAAAAATACATATAAACAGTTGGAAGAATTAAATAAATTGCCAAAGGAAATGAATGTAAAAAATATTGCAGCCGATACTGTAAATATTAATTCAGCAAAAGATAGAGTAGATAAAAATAAACAATGGCTTAAAAGAGTAAGTGGAGATATTTATATTGATGAGACTTTGAAAGTTATTAACAATATGATTATGCAAAAAGCTACAGCAAAGAATAACTAATAATTTAAAAATAGTTTAATAAAAATCCCGTTGTAGTAATTACAACGGGATTTTTATGGGTTATAAATATCTTTCTTTTAAAACATTTATGTGATGATATACATGGCCGATAGCTATAAAGCCCATACTGCTGGCTGTAGCTGGGTTTTTATTGGCAAGGCCGCTATTGTTTAATGCTTCATTTGTAAAACTGTTGAATAAGAGTTCCGTAGTTTTTCTTACCAATAAAAATTCATCTGCCAGATCTTTCCAGTTGCGCAGGTTAGCATTGCTGCAAGCTGCATAATCGTTTTCATCAAAGCCCGGTAATGATGCTTTTTCATTACGTGCAAAACATAAACTACGGTAAGCAAAAATCCGTTCTGTATCAGTTATATGTTGCAGTAATTCTTTTATGCTCCATTTGCCAGGTGCATATGAATAAGATGATTTTTCTTCAGTAATGCTGTGTAAAAATTGTGTTATTTTAAAAAATTGATTATGAAATGCTGTTGATAAATCTTCTTCTGGAACCAGGTCGATATATTTTTGAAAATAAGTTGAATAGCTTGCAGGTGATGGTTTTGACATGTAGAAATAGGTTTAAGTGTTAATTTTTTATAAATAAAATTACAATAAATTTAATCAAAGAAAATGCATGTTTTATATTAGTAAACTACAGGGAAAAAAGTTTGATTTATACTGATTGGATTTGAACGTGTGAAACATATATTCCAGATACCAGCTCACAAAAATTTAATTTGGATTTCAGTATTCACATTTGGCCTAAAATAAAATTCAAATTGCTAACCAGTGATAAATAAACATTGACACCACTTTTAATCTTTTCAGGCGACGTTTATGCTGCTAAAAATTTGGATTGGGACAATAAAAAAAATCCGAAGTTTTTAAGCTTCGGATTTAAAATATTTTATCCTTTTTTATTCTTAACCATTTTAGGTTTTGGTAAAATTTCTTTTTGTAAATTTCTTTCTCCTTTAAGTGTTGATGCCAAAACCAATGCTTCGTAAGCATTTACAATACCACCGGTTTTACTAATATCACTTAGGTTTAGCAGTTCATCAGAGCCTGGTTTTTTTACTTTATAATCTGGTTGTTTTGTTGATTTTTCAATAACATATTTTAATTGCTTTGCAGAAAGTGTTGGGAAATATTCTAAAGTTAAAGCTGCAATACCTGCCACTAACGGACATGCCATACTGGTGCCCTGTAAATTTCCATAATTATTGCCGCCTGGTAAAGTAGCAAATATTTTTACACCCGGTGAAAAAACATCCACTTCTGCTTTACCATAATTACTAAATGATGCTGTAAGACCACCATTTTTTGGGTCGCCACTGGCACCTACTGTTATTACATTGTTTGCTCTGTCTTTGCCATTAATATAAACCGTACTGGGGAAATTATCTTCATTATCAACATTTTTTGCATCATTGCCGGCAGCATGTACCAATAATACATTTTTACTTTCGGCATAACGGTAAGCATCATCTACCCATTGTTTTTGCGGACTGAAATCTTTACCAAAACTCATACTAATAATCTGAGCACCATTATCAACTGCATACCGTATGGCATTGGCAATATCTTTATCATGTTCATCACCATCAGGAACGGCCCTTACCATCATTATACGTACATTATCTGCAATGCCATCCATACCTTTACCATTATTGCGAACAGCAGCAATAATGCCTGAGCAATGCGTGCCATGTAGTGGCGTAGATGCCATGATATCATTGTTACCATAGTTACGGTCATTTAAATTTGTTTCATCATCCTGTACTATTTCTTTCCGATATTCTTTAGGCGGATTGCTTTTAGATTCCTCCTTTTTGTCTTCCCCTGCTACATAGTCACTAAAACCTTCTATAAACTCTTTATTTGTGGCCTCTAATTGATCATTGCCTTTCAGTAATCCTAAAAAAGCAGTTTTGGCTTTTTTAGCAGCATCATCTAATGGTTTAAATGCATCCAATTCGGTTCCGGTAAATACTTCCTTTGACATAGCAATTTTTAATATGCTGTCGTTTTTTTGACATTCTCTCACTGCTTTTTTCATGAAAAGAAGTTCAAGTCCACTCGAGCTTCCATCATCACCAACAATTTTCTTCCTGGCTTTTTCCCAAACTGCAAAATCAGCTGCTTCTTTAGGGTCAGTAATATCTTCTTTGCTTTTACCTTCGTATTTGGTTTTAAGGTTGTGATAAACTCTTGCGGCTTCGTAACTGTCTTCACCTACATTGCGACCATCTTTACCGCCTAAAAAATTCCAGCCATGTACATCATCTACATAGCCATTTTTATCATCATCAATTAAATTGCCGGGAATCTCTTTAGGATTGATCCACAAAACAGATTTTAGATCTTCATGCAGGGTATCAATACCGCTGTCAATAACTGCTACTATGACTGTTTTGCTTTTTAATTTTTTGCTTTTTAAAAAATTGTACGCTTTATCAGCACTAACCCCATAAAAACCATTTGTTTCTTTATCCATTAAGTGCCATCCATTAGGAGTTGTTTCTTTTTGTGCAAATGATGAGGTACTTATTAAAAGGGTTCCGGTTAATACTTTAAAAAATTTATTCATATTTGATATTTATTTTACAACGAAATTAAGTGTACTATTTAAATTGACAATGCCATTTATCCGGTATTATAAAAACTTTTACAAATCAAACTTAATACCCTGCGATAATGGTAATTTGTTGGTATAATTTATAGTGTTGGTTTGTCTTCTCATATAAATTTTCCATGCATCGCTGCCACTTTCCCTGCCACCACCGGTTTCTTTTTCACCACCAAAGGCGCCGCCAATTTCTGCGCCCGAGGTTCCTATATTTACATTGGCAATACCACAATCGCTACCTGCATGGGCAAGAAATGCTTCTGCTTCTTGTAAATTGTTAGTCATAATTGCACTTGATAAACCTTGCGGTACACCGTTTTGCAGGGCAATAGCTTCATCCGAAGTTTTATATTTCATCAAATATAAAATAGGTGCAAAAGTTTCGTGCTGTACAATCTGATAAGAATTTTTGGCTTCTGCAATGCAGGGTTTTGCATAACAGCCACTTTCAAAGCCCTTGCCTTTTAATACACCACCTTCAACAATAAATTTGCCACCTTCGGTTTTACATTTTTCAATAGCCTCCAAATACATTTTTACTGCATCTTTATCAATCAGCGGCCCCACATGATTTTTTTCATTAAGCGGATTCCCAATTTTTAATTGCTGATAAGCCTTTACTAATTTCTCTTTAAATTTATTATACACCGATTCATGTACTATCAATCTCCTGGTAGATGTACAACGCTGGCCGGCTGTACCCACCGCACCAAATACAGCACCAATTAATGCCATATCCAAATCTGCATATTTTGTTATGATAATTGCATTGTTACCCCCCAACTCAAGTAAACTTCTTCCTAATCTTTCTCCCACAGCTTTACCAACAGCCTTGCCCATTCTTGTACTTCCGGTTGCAGAAACTAAGGGCATTCTCTTATCGAAGCTCATCCATTCACCAACATCCCTTCCACCAACAATAATATTGCTTACACCTTCGGGCACATTATTTTTTTTGAACACCGATTGAATAATATTTTGGCATGCAAGAGCACATAACGGTGTTTTTTCACTAGGCTTCCATACGCAAACATCGCCGCAAATCCATGCTAAAGCGGCATTCCAGCTCCAAACCGCTACAGGAAAATTAAAAGCAGATATTACACCAACAATTCCCAAAGGATGATATTGCTCGTACATCCTGTGTCCTGGTCTTTCGCTGTGCATGGTTAAGCCATGTAATTGCCTTGATAAACCCACAGCAAAATCGCATATGTCAATCATTTCCTGTACTTCGCCTAAGCCTTCCTGAAGGCTTTTGCCCATTTCGTAACTCACCAATTCGCCAAGAGCCTGTTTGTTTTTTCTTAACTCATCACCAACCTGTCTTACTATTTCGCCACGCTTTGGTGCAGGCCATTGCCGCCATTGGTTAAATGCTGCCTGTGCTTTAATAATTACAGCATTGTAATCATTTTTAGAGGCTGATGTTACAGATGCAATTAATTTTCCATCAACAGGGGAGAAGGAATTTATTTTTTCACCAATAGCTTTTGGCCAAAGTAAACCTGTTGAAACACCGTTATTATTTTTTTTAATTTTTAACTGGGTAAGCATTTTCATTTTGCATTATTTAATTTGCAAAATTACGAATGACTATTGACAAATGTGTTATTAATACTGTTCATTCCCGTTTGGAAAATCTTTACTCTTTACATCATTTATGTATTGCTGAACTGCAGTGGTAATTTGTTCATTCATATTTAAATACTGACGCAAAAAACGGGGTCTAAATTCTGTATTAATACCCAGCATATCATGCATTACCAAAACCTGGCCATCGCAATTACCACCTGCACCTATACCAATTGTAGGAATATGTAAACTTTCTGTAACTTCTTTTGCCAATATAGCCGGAATTTTTTCCAGTACAATGGCAAAACAGCCTGCTTCCTGCAGCAACAAAGCGTCTTTTCTTAGTTTATTAGCTTCCTGCTCTTCGGTTGCCCTTACTACGTAGGTGCCAAATTTATTAATGGATTGCGGCGTTAAACCTAAATGCCCCATTACCGGTATGCCTGCACTCACTATTTTTTTTACAGAATCAATAACTTCTTCTCCTCCCTCTAGTTTTACAGTGTTTCCACCACTTTCTTTCATAATACGTATGGCAGATGCAAGGGCAATATCTGAGTTAGATTGGTAATAGCCAAAAGGGATATCTACCACAATTAAACTTCTTTCTCTGGCCCTTACTACACTTTGTGCATGATAAATCATTTGGTCCAGTGTAATGGGTAATGTAGTTATATGGCCGGCCATTACATTGCTCGCACTATCACCCACTAAAATAATATCAATACCAGCTGCATCAAAAATGGTGGCAAAAGAAAAATCGTAAGCCGTTATCATGGCAATTTTTTCTCCGGCTGCCTTCATTTTTTGCAAGGTGTTGGTAGTTACTTTTTTAACTTCTTTTATTGATGCAGGCATGATTTGTAATTTAGATTTATAAATGGCGATTTGGAGTTGGCTCTGCATTAGAATAAAACAAGTCCTGGGAGTTATCGCTGGTGTAAAAGTAGAAAAAATTTAATTTACAAACGATTTTAAAGGATATAAGTTGGTATTGGAAGCCGATTTTAGAATAACAGACTTATTCTTTTAAGTTGATACAAATGGTTATTGTTATTATCACTGTTTGATCATCATTTACTTAATGCAAACAATTGTATTTAGGGAAATTTCGTTCAATTTAATACTGATTTTCAAAAAAAATGAGTAGCATCTCTAAAATCAAAAAGCAAAATACCTATTTCACCTCCTCCCACAAATGCCTGATCAATCCATCAGCCAAACCAATTTTTGGTACATAAATTTCTAAGGCAGTAGCCCAGCGCATAGCATTGGTATAAATTTGTAATGCCGGTACAATTACATCTGCTCTGTCTTCTCTTAAACCATATTTATTAATTCTTTCTTCTAAAGTTACATTGCTTAATTCCTTGTAATAATCTTTTAATAGTTCTAATGAAAGCGGTTTGCCATCTTTACGCTTACTCATGCTAAAAATTTTGTTGATATTCCCTCCACTGCCAATAGCTACTACTTCTTTATGGCCCTTTGTAACAGCTTTAAGGGTTTCCTTCATTTCTTCCCATTGCCAGTCCTTAACAATATTTTTTAATAAGCGGATGGTGCCAATGTTAAAAGATTTTTTATAAGTAAGAATTCCATTGCTGAAAAAAGAAAGTTCTGTACTTCCACCTCCAACATCAATATAAAGATAACTGTGGTCTTTATCCATATTTTCTGCTACATGGTTTTCGTAAATTAAATTTGCTTCCAGATCCCCACTTATTATTTCAATGGAAATATCAGTTTCTAATTTTATTTTTCTGATAATATCTGCTGCATTTTTTGCATCCCTCATGGCACTGGTGGCACAGGCTTTTAAATGATCTACACCATAGGCATTCATCAGATGTTTATAAGCTTTCATGGTTTGCATGACCATGCCGGTTTTTGCTTTAGGAATTTCCCCGGTTTCAAATACATCAAAACCAAGCCGTAATGGAACCCTTATTAAATTAAGTTTGTTAAAGGAAGGGTTTTTATTTTCATCAACAATTACTTCAGTTATTAAAAGCCTTGCTGCGTTGCTGCCTATATCAATTGCTGCTAAATTCATTACAGCAAATGTAATTGGCAATTGGCATCTGCCAATTACCAAATTTTTTATGTGGATAATTTATGATTGGAGTGATTTTTTGTATAGATAATTATAAGTCTCCAATTGGCTGCGTATTTTTTTTGTATTACGGGGGTTTACATATTGATTGCTGAGTTCATTATCCAGTATTCTCGCTTTGATATTATCACCTAACTGTATTTGCAAAATATCTTTTAGCTC
>JAYUTC010000404.1:0-2903 GCA_043755395.1 Ferruginibacter sp. | reverse complement strand
ACTATGTTGTTTGTCATCTACATATAAACAAGAATTGGCATAAGCTGTTAAAAATTTGCTATATGTTAGTTGCTCCTGTTCCGTTAGTAAACCAGTCTTTAATGACCTTGCTGGTATGCCTGTAACTATTGCAGCTATTCTATCTATTAACTGTACTGCACCCATCTCTAAAGCATATATCTTGACTGGTATTTTCTTTTGAAATGCTTGCTTCGATGCTAAAGTACACATTAAAGCTGTTTTACCAACTGATGGTCTTGCTGCCAAAACAATCAAATCTGTAGGCTGCCAGCCATAAGTTAACTTATCTAACGATGGAAAACCACTTGGTACGCCGGTTATATCTTCATCCCGGTTACGCATATCTTCAATACGCTGAATGGTTTTTACCAACACCGTATTGATGTCATCAAAATTTTTACGCAGGTGACTATTTGTTATTTCAAACAATTTGCTTTCGGCATCATCCAGTAAATCAAAAACATCGGTACTGTCTTCGTATGCATCACCAATAATTTCGCCGCTTATACGTATCAGTTCCCGCTGTATGAACTTTTGTAACACAATCCTTGAGTGAGCTTCAATATTGGCAGAAGATACAACTGCGTTGGTTAATTTAGAAACATAATAGGGTCCCCCTACCAGTTCCAGTTCCTCTTTAAATTTTAATTCCTCCACCACCGTCAACAAATCTATAGGCATACTTTTTTGAGCCAGAGAAATCATCGACTTAAAAATGCGTTGGTTTGCTTCTACATAAAAACATTCTGCTTTTAAAATTTCGATGACAGTGTCAAAGGCACTTTTTTCCAACATAATTGCCCCTAACACTGCTTCTTCAAGATCCTTCGATTGTGGAGGTACTTTTCCAAATACCATACTTCCCATATCGAGGGAAGGCTTTCTTCTTGCTTTTCTGTCTTTGTTCAGGTTGGTCAGCTCCATTTTTTATTTCTAATTATTCGTAATTGGTAAAGTTTGATTTTGTTTTTTTCCTTTTTAATTGAATCAAATATTGTTGCCTGCCGATATAACCTGCAATAAATAGTTGCTTTAATATTTTGCTGCACTATACTAAAAAGTATTGCAGGGCGGCTAAGATAAAGTCAAAATTATTACCGTTATCCACATTATGATGTTGTGAAGTTTTTACAATGATTTTCCACCGCCTGTTAACACTCAAAATTAGCTTATTAACGGTTTATAAACAGGATTATTAACAGGCAATAATCAAATGCAGTCGCATTGCGTAACAATTTATTAACACAGCAAGGTTATGCTTTTTATTTTTCTTCACTTCTATAACCTTTTTTTAAACTTGTTTTATTCATCCCGAAGTAGTAGTTTTTTATGGATACAAATAGTGAACATTAATTCCATCTTTTACGCTTAACTGTCAATAACTATCTTTGCAGCATCTTAAAAAATAATCATTTATAAATGACCATAAGTTACAATTGGCTAAGTGAGTACTTGCCGGAAAAGTTAGAGGCTGAAAAATTAAGCAAAATTCTAACTTCTATCGGTTTGGAAGTTGAGAGTCTTGAAAAATATGAAGAATTAAAAGGTGGACTGGAAGGTTTGATAATAGGAGAAGTATTGGAATGTTCCAAACATCCCGATGCAGATAAATTAAGTGTTACCAAAGTTAATATTGGAACTGGTGAACCACTTCAAATTGTTTGTGGTGCACCCAATGTAGCAGTAGGCCAAAAGGTAGTGGTAGCAACAATTGGATCTACTATTTATCCCTTTTCTGGAGAACCTATTACCATGAAAAAAGCAAAGATTCGTGGCATTGAAAGTTTTGGAATGATTTGCGCAGAAGATGAAATAGGGCTTAGCCACAATCATACAGGTATTTTAATTTTACCTGCCAATACAAAAGTAGGAATGTTGGCTGCTACTTACTTCGGTGCTTACAACGATTTTATTTTTGAAATTGGTCTTACTCCAAACCGTATGGATGCTATGAGTCACCTTGGTGTAGCTAAAGATGTTTGTGCCTATTTATCGCATCATAGCAAAAAAGATACGCACATAAAATCGCCTTTTAAAAATACATTTAAACCTGATAACCAGGGCTTGAAAATTGAAGTTAGTATTGAAAATACTGTTGCCTGCGAACGATATGCAGGTGTAAGTATACAAGGTGTAACAATTGCCGAAAGCCCTAAATGGTTAAAACAAAAATTAAAAAGTATTGGCCTAAGGCCAATTAATAATATAGTTGATATCACTAATTTTATTTTGCATGAAACAGGGCAACCATTGCATGCATTTGATGCCGACATGATTACTGGTAAAAAAGTAATTGTAAAAAATTTGCCTGAATCAACACTGTTTGTAACACTTGATGGTAAGGAAAGAAAATTATCAACAGAAGACCTTGTAATCTGCAACGCAGAGGAAGGCATGTGTATTGCAGGTGTTTATGGTGGAGCAAATAGCGGTGTTACAGCAAATACAAAAAATATTTTTTTAGAAAGTGCCTGGTTTAATCCGGTGAGTATTCGTAAAACGTCTTTCCGTCAGGCATTGCGTACTGATGCAGCTACCCGTTTTGAAAAAGGTGTAGACATAAGTAATACTGTAAATGTTTTAAAGAGAGCAGCTGTAATGATTAAGGAAATTGCAGGAGGGCAAATAGCTTCGGATGTTACTGACAATTATCCTGCTCCAAAAAATAAAACAGAAGTAGCAATTAAATACCACTATCTAAAAAAATTAAGTGGGAAAAATTACCACGGCGATACAATTAAAAATATTTTAACAGGTCTTGGTTTTGAAATCATCAAAGAAGGTCAGGATGATATTCGTGTAGCTGTACCTTTTAGTAAGCCCGATATCAGTATTCCTGCAGATATTGTAGAAGAAATAATGCGGATAGATGGGTTAGACAA
>JAYUTC010000403.1:0-2910 GCA_043755395.1 Ferruginibacter sp. | reverse complement strand
CGTTAACGAAATGGGTGGGTTGTGCAATTGTTGCAAGATAAAGCCCTGTTGCAAAAAGCAGGGCAGTAAGTTTATGTTTTATCATGTTGGTTTATTCAGGCTTTTTACAAATGCAAAATTAACTATAATGCCAGCTATGCAAACACCGTTCCAGTTTTATTGTGAATAAGTGGATAACTGCTGTAAACAAAACGAATGTATTTTTACAATGCTGTTAAGGATTTGATAAAATTTATAAAAAGAAAAAAGAATAACATTTAAACTAAAAAAGAAAATGAAAAAATTGCTTTCAACAAAGTATTCTGCAGGTGCATTCAGCACTGCAATGTTGGTTTTAAGATTGAGTGCGGGCATATTTATGATGATGCATGGTTATGACAAGCTCGTACACTTTGGCGTCAAACAAAATACATTTATGAATTTTTTGGGTATGGGAAGTACTGTAAGTTTATCGATGGTAGTTTTTGCAGAGTTCTTTTGTTCTTTATTTTTAATTTTGGGTTTATTTACAAGGCTGGCAACAATACCATTACTAATTGCAACGGGTGTTATGGTTTATAAGGTTCACAATGGTGATATATTTGGAGATGGTGAACTTCCCGCTTTATATTTTGCCTGCTATTTCGTTATATTATTGGTTGGCCCCGGCAGAGTTAGTGTAGATAGTATGATTGGAAAATAATTACTTATTTTTCTCAACTTTTGATTTAACTAAAATTACTTTTCAACATGTTTGTAACCGAAACACAAGTACGCATTCATTATGCCCTTACCGACCAGATGGGTGTAGTATATTATGGCCATTATGCACAGTTTTATGAAATAGGGCGTACAGAAGCAATCAGGCAGATTGGGTATACCTATAAAGAAATAGAAGCTTTGGGAATTATTATGCCTGTAGTTGATATACACAGCCGATTTTTAAGACCTGCAAAGTATGATGACCTGATTACAATAAAAACTACATTAAAAGAAATGCCTGCCCATCATAAAATTATTTTTCATGCTGAAATTTATAATGAGCAGGATGAATTATTAAATACCGGAGAAGTAACCTTATTTTTTTTAAATGCACTTACACTGAAACGGTGTGAAATACCTGGAGTTTTAAAGGAAAAACTGAGTGGATACTTCAGTTAGACTTTTAATTTTTTAAACCCTGTTATAATCTGCCTTCCAGCTGGCAATTGCCATTTTAATATCTTTAGAAGACAGGTTTTCATCTGCAGCCTTTTTTGCCAATGCAACAAATTCAATATCGCCTGCAAAACGTAATGCAATAATTTGCCCCATTCTTAAACGGCTGTCTAACGGTTTTCCTGTTGCTACATAATGGCGAAAATTTTCTTCGGCACGTATTGCTCTGTCCTGAGCCTTTAATGCAAAAGATCTGGCAAACCAAAGCGCCAGAATCACAGCTGTAATTAACGATAACATTCCGGCTGCCTGCAATCTGCCACTGCCCTGGCCAATTGTTTTAATAAAATGTATAATGCTTAGTACAAAAGGAAAAAGAGCAGCAGTAAAAGCTACGTAATGAAATAAAGGCACCATTCTGGTATGATTACTAAAATTTTGATCTGCCATAAAATTTAATTTTGATGATTTGATGTTGTTTGCAGTTTAAAACTACTTTAAAATATCCAGTACCCTCCACATTTTTTCTCTTACGGTTCCGGCACTCCCATTAAAATTATTTACAATAAAAGAAAAAGTATATTCCGTGCCACTCTTGCTTTTTATATAACCGGTATAACTTCTTACACCATTTATATAGCCATCTTTCATTTTTAAACCATTTATTTCAGGTAAAGAATAATAGAATGAAGCAAACCATTTTTGCTTTTTGGCATATTGCATTACTGCTACCAAAGCATTAGAGGTAACTCTATTGGCAGGCGACAGACCGCTACCATCAATAATGTTAATTGCCGAAGGTTCGATCCCTTTATCCTTCCAGAAGTTTTTAACAATTTCAATAGCTTTTTCATAGGTTTCCTCTCCTTGCCAATTTACCAGTTTATTCCTTACAAACGACTTTAAAAATGCCTCCCCATATAGGTTAATACTCCTTTTAAGAAACCAGTAGTTCATACTATCCAGTGATGGTGAAAAAATTGAATCAATTAATTGAGTGGCAGCATGCAATGGTGTATTGCTGATTGCTGCTGCATTACCCGAATAACTATTTCCCTTAAATGCGATTTTGTTTTTTACCAGATATGCAAAAAGTTCTTTTTTAAAGACATCTGATGGATTAGGTATGCTACCACTGATAATAAAGGGCGCTTCTTGTTGTGGAATTGTTCCCCTGGTAATAATTAGATTTGAAAATGGAGCTGCATAAATATATCCATTATCTCCACTCCCGCTGTCTGCAGTTGTTATTCCATTTTTAAAACTAATACCGGGTAAATCGGGGTTTGTTTTTATTAAATGAGTTAAAGCTGCTTTTTTGCCGGGTTGCAATAACATTTCATACTGATTTTCGTGCCAGTTAAATCCAAAACATGCAGCACCAAAATAATTACCTATATCCTGCCATATCCATCCTTCGGGCAAAGGTATTAAGCCATAAAGGTTGTCATGAATAATTAAATTATCATCAAATGAAAATAAATTTTTTTTTCTAATTGCCGTGAGGATTTTTGAAAATATTACTGTATCGGCAGTGCTCTTCCATCTCCAGCTGCCTAAAGTAGGATCGCCATTGCCAATTATAAACAAACAACCAGCATCATAATTTTTACCAACCTGATTATCTTTTCCTATATATGTTTTATACTTAAATTCTTTACCCAATATCTCAAATGCACTTACACTTGTTATAACCTTTTGGCAACTTGCAGGAGCCAACCCTGCCTGTGAATTTTTATCAAAAATTACTTTATTTGTTTTGCTATCCACTAC
>JAYUTC010000402.1:0-2916 GCA_043755395.1 Ferruginibacter sp. | reverse complement strand
TTTCCCATTTTTCACGGATAGTTAAAATGCCCACACGTATATCCTGAATATGGCGGATAAGTGTAAATGGGTGCAGATTTTTGGGTTTACAATATTCTTCGGTAAAAATTATCTTTTGCATAGTGTAAAGCTACTTACTAAGCAGTATTCAAAAAATGATTTTACCCCATATATTGTGGAGTTTATTAAAAATGAAAAAGTACCGAAAGTTGCCAAAAAGAAAATCCCCCCGGAGAACCGGAGGGACTTAAAGTATAGCCATGAAAAACAAACTTGAAATTTAGATATTGATCTAAATTAATTATTTTGCCTTTTTTTCGTAACGTTTTTTAAATTTGTCAATACGTCCTGCAGTATCTACCAAAACGTTTTTACCGGTATAAAAAGGATGGGATGTATTTGAAATCTCCAGTTTAATAACTGGATATTCATTACCATCTTCCCACTTAATTGTTTCTTTACTAAATGCTGTAGAGCGGCTTAAAAATGAGTGCCCGTTACTCATATCCTTAAAAACTACATTTTTGTAAGCCTCAGGATGAATTCCTTTTTTCATAATTTTTTATTGTTTTGCATACGGATTTTGCCGTATAATTTTTTCTAAAGTGCAAATTTAAGAAAATTTTTCTGTTTTACTGATACTCTTTTTAGTCAAAAATATATAATATAACGATTTTTATACAAGTGTTTAAGCTTATAAACTTGTTAAAAGCCTAATATTTATCTAAAATCAATTTATCAACTCTTCATATTAACCACTTGAAGAGCAATACCAAGATTCCAGCCCTTACTTGCCTGAATTACTTCTTGTAAATCATCAATCTTTTTGCCCGTAACCCTTATTATATCATCCATTATAGCGGCCTGCACTTTAAAGCCACTATCTTTTATCATCTTTACAATTTTTTTTGCATCTTCCTGCTTGATGCCATTACGCACTACAACCTCCTGTTTTACTACTTTGCCGCTTTGAAATGGTTCTTTACTAAAATCATAAATCTCGGCAGCTAACCCCTGTTTCATACTACGGCTGATCATTACATCCTGTATTTGCCCCAATTTCATTTCACTATCAGCTTCCAGGTTCACTTTAAACTCTTTTTTATTTAACTCAATTAACACAGGACTTCCCTTAAAATCAAAACGGTTAGTAATTTCTTTACTAACAGTATTTATTGCATTGTCTAAAGTTTGTAAATCAACTTTACTTGAAAAATCAAAGGATGGCATAAATGTATTTTTTTCAAAAATAAAAAAACATTACCAACTCTCATAACAAATAAAAATATTCTTAATTTTTAATTAAAAAGAGGTTGGATGATGTTTTTAAAAATACACCATCCAACCCACTGGTTTTATTATTTAATTACCGCTTTTTACCCTATTTTGTTCATCTGAAGCACCACCGGTTTTTTTACCGTTGTTTGCTTTAAGTTTACCTTTATTAAAACGGTAAGAAAAACTTATTCCAACCGAACGACTGTCATTTACGTTTTTAAAGTTTGCATCTACTGTACCATATTTACTATATCCTTTAAATACAGAACCTGCAAAAATATCACGAAAGTTTATCTTAAGACTTCCCTTGTTTTTTAATACCTGCTTACTTATACCTGAATTTACCTGCACAATGGGTTGTATAAAAATTACACCTTCCAGTCCTTTAGCACGATAAAAACCACTTAGTTCTGCTGCCCATCCTTTACCCAATTTAAATTGTTGCTGCAATTGTACCATATAACTGGTAATGCCAATTGAAATAGGTTCGTTATTTACAACACCTTTAAAGTGATTATTGTAAATATTTGCATAGATATTTCCACTCCACCATTTTGTGATAGATTTATTAGCACTAATGGCCAATCCAACCTGTTCGCTACTGGCAATATTGGCTTTTTTAACAAAGGTTTCATTAGTTTGATCATTTTGTTCAAGTACCATTTGTATTATATCATTTGTATTGGTATAATTAACAGTTGTTGTAAGAAATCCTTTGTATGTATGGCTCAACTCAATATTATGTGCAAACTGCGCACTTAAATTAGGATTTCCCTGTTCAAAAGTATAACGGTCAAGAAAATGAACAAATGGATTCATATCCTGATAATCAGGCCTTTCAATTCTTCTTCCATAATCGATAACAAATTGATTATTCTCATTGGCTGTATACTGCAAATAAACTGTTGGAAACAACTGGGAATAAGACCGTTTAAATTTTGTTTCTGTAAATTCAAATTTATTTTGAACAGCATTATAAGTATATCCTTTTGAATTACCGTTTGCATTGGTATTTTCTAACCTTAACCCAAACTGTGCACTCCATTTTTTCCCTAATGGCCTGCTGTAATTTACATAGGCAGCATTTATATTCTCATCATAAATAAAATGGTTACTGCGGCCACTGTCTAAAACAGAATAACCTGTTTTTACACTGTCATACCGGGCATTATTATCAGTTTTAACATAACTGGATTTTATACCTGCTTCAAACTTGGCACCATGCTTCTGTGGTAATGTATAATCAATTTTACCACTGTAAATTTTAATATCTGTTGGTAAATTGCCATTCAAAATATCTGGATTTTTCAAAAGGTTGCCCATATTATCATAATAAGAGCTGGTAAGAGGCTGCACACTTGTAGATTTATATTGTATAAAATCCAAATCTGCTGTTAATTCCTGTCCAGTTGTATCTAATACAGTTTTGAAGTTTACATTAGTACTGAAGTTTTTCCATTTTTCATCATTTTGAGTAAATGCGGTTGTTTGATTTATTAAAACATTATTGGGATTATAAATCAATGTATTGGTAGAACTCTGCCATCTACTGGGATTATAATAACTGTTTAATACTACGCCCAGAGTTGTTTTTTTAGAAACAGAATAATCCAACCCAATTTTAGCATTCAGATAATG
>JAYUTC010000401.1:0-47653 GCA_043755395.1 Ferruginibacter sp. | reverse complement strand
AAAAATGTAATCACTTTTAATTTAGACCAATATTATCCCATGGAGAAAGATGCTTTGCAAAGCTATCATTACTTTATGCGGAAAAATTTATTTGAACATACAGATATTAATCCACAAAATTATCATTTACCTGATGGCTTAATTGCAAAAGATAAAGTAAAAGAACATTGCCTTGATTATGAAAAAAAAATTGAAGCTGCCGGCGGTTTAGATCTGCAGATATTAGGTATTGGATCAAACGGACATATTGGTTTTAATGAACCAGGCAGTGGCATGCATACAAAAACAAGGTTAATTACTTTAGATAACAGTACCCGCATGGCCAATGCTTACGAGTTTGGAAATATGAGTGAAGTGCCACGTATGGCAATAACTATGGGCATCAGCACAATTTTAAAAAGTAAAAAAATTATATTAATGGCATGGGGGCAAACCAAAGCCCCAGTTATTCAAAAAGCAGTTGAGTTAGATGATATTGAGGATATACCTGCATCCTTATTACAAAATCATGATGATTGCACTTTTATTGTTGATGAAGCTGCTGCAACTGAATTAACCCGCTTTAAAAGTCCATGGCTTACTGGTGAGTGTGAGTGGACACCAAAAATGGTACGTCGTGCTGTGGTAAACCTTGCACTAAAAATTAAAAAGCCGGTTTTAAGTTTAACAAACGAAGATTATAATGATAATGGATTAAATGATTTACTTACCGAAAAAGGCAATGCATACGAAATAAATCTGGATGTATATTATATGCTCCGAGATTCAATTACCGGGTGGCCGGGTGGAAAACAAAAAGCATCTGACCATAAACATCCTGAACGCAGTATGCCTTTTCCAAAAAAAATTGTTCTTTTCTCCCCACACCCCGATGATGATATTATAAGTATGGGAGGCACTTTTATGCGATTACACGATCAGGGACATGATGTTCATTTAGCCTATCAAACCAGTGGAAATATTGCTGTTACAGATGAGTTTGTAACTCGATTTATAGATTTTGCTGTGGGTTTTGAAAATATGTTTGATATAGATGAAACTAAAAGTAAAAAGATTTTAGATGATGCAACTGCATATTTACAAACAAAAAAATCAAGTGAAAAAGATACAGAAGAAATACGGGCTATAAAAGGTTTAATCAGAAGATGTGAAGCAAAAGCAACCTGTAAATATGTTGGATTAAAAGATGACCAGATTCATTTTCAGAATTTACCTTTTTACGAAACTGGTACCATTGAAAAAAATCCTTTAAGTGAGGCTGATGTACAGTTAACTGTAGATTTACTCAATAAAATTAAACCGCAGCAAGTGTATTGTGCCGGCGATTTTGCCGATCCGCATGGTACACATAAAGTTTGTTTTGATGTAGTACTTGAGGCATTACAAAGAATTAAAGCTACCAATGTGGCATGGGTTAATGACTGCTGGCTCTGGTTATATAAAGGCGCCTGGCAGGAATGGGATATTACTGAAATAGAAATGGCTATACCTATGAGCCCCGACCAGGTGGTTAAGAAACGGCATGGCATTTTTATCCATCAATCACAAAAAGACAGTGTGGCTTTTCAGGGCAGCGACAGCAGAGAATTTTGGCAGCGTGCCGAAGAAAGAAATGGGAATACTGCAAAATTATATGCGCAACTGGGCCTCACACAATATGCTGCTATGGAAGCGTTTGTAAGGTGGCGTTATTAAATATTAGATTATTTTATTAAAAATTAATAAATAAATTGTCCAAAAATTGACAACTCTATCAATAATAACAGCTAAGATGATACGCTAAAATTCATAAATTTATTTTACTCTTGTTAAGAGATTGGTATTTTTTTATATCACCGAAGTTTCTGCATCAAGTACCCTTAGCGTTCTGGTATAAAACGAGAAAGCTTCCTGTGGTGAAGCGCCTATACAAACAATGCCCATTTTACCAAATTGTGATAATGCACCAATCATGTGAAACATTACTCCTTCCTGTGCAGCCCCGTCAAAATGTAATCCATGAAGCATGGCAATATCTATCAAATCAAGGGGAGTAAGGCCTTTATAGGCATCGCTCTGCACATTATCTGAAGCAAAATAATAACAACGTTGTTTATTGGGTGTTTCATATAAGCCTGTTTCATTATCGTAATGACCGTTTGTTAAAAATTGCAGCATTAAAAAGGGATGGGTGGTACCGCCTTTACGCAGGTTTATTTCAATTGCATAGTGCTTCCAGCTATCTTTTTCTTTTACTGAAATAAAATCAATACTGAAACGGCCCAAAACTCCCTCCTCTTTTAATTGCGTTGCAATAATTTTACCTAAATTCCCAATTTCAACACGGTAACATTCATCTGCCGGAAAATGAGCACCTACAAAAACCTGTGCATCCGCACCGTTCAAAACCTGATCATGTGTAGAAATAATATCTACTTCTCCCAACGGATTAATCCTGCATTGAACAGATGGCGAAGTTTTTTCGTCTCCCTCAATAAAAGCTTCTACAATTCCCTCCATCAGTTTAAATTTTTCTAAAAACAATTCAATACTTAAATCTTTTGCTACCGGAACTATTGCTTTATAGAGGTTTTCATGAATCCATTTAAACAACTCTTTTTTATTAACATGTTCAGGATATTTTATTATGGCATTACCTTCTCCCGAAAAACCATCATTTAATTTAATAACAGCTTTTTTCAAATCGGGATACATATCTTTTAATGCTGCTACGGCATGTACAATATCTTCGTAAGATTTTAAATCCTCAGCCCCTGGAGGCATTAAAACACCTGCTTTTAAAAAGGTTCTTCTGCCGCCACTTTTAGTACCCAAATAAACTAATGAAGGATCACAGCCATAAATTGGCAAACCTAATCTTACAGCCAGCGTTCTTTCGTACGCTGTTGTATTAAAACAGGCAATATGAGCTACATGAAAAGATGGAATACTTTGTTTAATACGCTCTATCAATCTTGGCCGATGCAATATTTTTTCTGTAAGAGAAACCGGCGATGTATCATAACAACTAAGCAGGGTTAATCTTTCTTTTGCATGATAACCCGTAATCCCAGGCAACAAATGCAAATAATAATCTACAATTATCGGGTCTATTGGCATACTGCTTACAAATATTACATGTGTACGGGGCATACGCAGCAACATTAATAAACATAATAATCTTTCCTCGTAATGCAAAGCTCCATTTACTTTTGCCAATACCTCCTGATCAAGTGTTAAACTTGGTATAACCACAATAGTTTTAGGAGCAAGATTATCAGGAAAAAATAATTCAAACTGGTTTGAAAAACCTTCCTGTATTTTTTTAAAAAGCTCCAATTCTTGCCTAGAGCCAGGCATATATTGACCGCTGGTAGTTGAATTAAATAAAAGTTGTTCCATATTAATATTCTGATTCGACATTACAATAATATGATATTTAATAACTGCAAGATGACAAATAATGCAGATAAGAAAACTGAGTTTAGTCATATACAAATCAAAATCTGATCATCTTTTAAATAGCGGTTTATTAATACAATTTATTAATTCACATCACGTTAGTAAATTAATAGTGATGAAACAATTCCTTTCCTATAGAAAAATATTAAATTTGCCCGATGAATTGGACCGCTAATAAAACTGTACGTGTTGCAATTTTGGATATGAATGAAGGCATGCTTAATCAGGGTATGCGTTGCATAAGAGAATTACTAAATCAGTTTAGTGATACCAATAACATTGATTTGGAATGGGATGAATTTGAAGTAAGACTGGAAAAACAAATACCGGATTTAAACTACGACATCTATATTAGCAGTGGAGGCCCCGGAAGTCCGCTGGAAAGTGAAGGAACCGAATGGGAAAAAGTATATTTTAACTGGCTGAATAAAGTGATGGACTGGAATGGGAATGAGGCCAATGTACAGAAAAAGAAAATCTTTTTTATTTGCCACTCTTATCAATTGGCCTGCAGACATTTTAAAATAGCCACTGTATGTAAAAGAAAAAGTACTGCTTTTGGCGTTTTCCCAATTCACCTTCTTTCTATTGTAAATGAAGAGCAGGTTTTTAACGGCTTAAAAAACCCTTTTTATTCAGTTGACAGCAGAGATTATCAGGTCGTAGAACCCAATCATAACAAATTGAACCAAATGGGAGCTACTATTTTAGCCATTGAAAAAGAAAGACCACATGTACCGCTGGAAAGAGCTATAATGGCAATAAGGTTTAATGACAATATGATTGGCACACAGTTTCACCCTGAAGCAGATGCTGTGGGCATGAGTATGCATTTACAAACAACTGATAAGAAAAAAACAGTCATAGAAAACTATGGCCTGGAAAAATGGAAATCCATGATCTCCCATTTAAACGACCCCGATAAAATAATGTGGACATATTCCCACATTCTTCCCAATTTTTTATACTCGGCCATAGAAAGTTTGCAACCAGTAGAAATTTAAGAGTCCCATCGCTTGCTTAAGATTTCAGCTTACCTCAAATGAATTTTATTGTTTATTTTTAGTGTACCTGTTCATCTACAAATTTATTTATATAATGATAAAAGAATTAAGGCAGCAATTCAACAGTAATTTCACTAAAGAAAAGTATGAGGATTATATTAATCAAATTGAAGCCCTGCACCCAGGTTCGCTGGATTTTAGAAATGCAGAAACCCCAATTTTTATTCCCAAAGATTTTACAAAAAAAATGCTGGATGCCTGTGAAGATATTATTGATGTAATTGTTGATGAAAAATTTATTGCTTTAACAGAAAGAGGTATTCCTAACGATATAAAAATTCCTAATCAAAAAAGTCATTCGCATTTTATTGCTTTTGATTTTGGTATTTGCCAAAACGAAAGTGGCCAACTGAAACCGCAGTTAATAGAAATGCAGGGATTCCCAACCCTGTTTGCATTTCAGGCATTTCATAGCGAGATAACCGCACGTTATTCAAATTTGCCGGATACTTTTTCTGCCTATTTAAACGGATACAACAAAGAAACTTACCTGCAATTGTTTAAAGAAATTGTAGTAGGGGATTTAAATCCTGAAAATGTGATTCTCCTGGAAATTTTTCCTGAGGAGCAAAAAACAAGAATCGATTTTTATTGTACAGAAAAAGTTTTGGGTATTAAAACTGTTTGCCTTACTAAATTAATAGCTGATGGCAACAAATTATATTATGATAACAATGGTATAAAAACAGAAGTAAAAAGAATTTATAATCGCCTGATTTTTGATGACCTGCAAAAACAGGAAGGCCTTGGCAAAATTATTGACCTTACTAAAAACTATGAGGTGGAATGGGTGCCACATCCTAATTGGTTTTACCGCATAAGCAAGTTCACATTACCTTTTATTAATAATACCTATGTACCCAAAACGTATTTTTTAAATGAATTGAAACAGGTGCCAGTTGATTTGGAAAACTATGTTTTAAAACCCCTCTTTTCTTTTGCTGGCATGGGTGTTGTAATTGATGTAACCAAAGAAGATATTGATAATGTAAAAGACCCCGAAAACTGGATTCTGCAGCAAAAAGTAACCTATGCTGATGTAATAGAAACACACGATGTACCGGCGAAAGCAGAGATTCGCCTTTTTTATTTTTGGAAAGACGGCTGGGCAAGGCCAAAAGCTGTACATAATCTTTCGAGGCTTAGTAAGGGTAAAATGATTGGCACAAGATATAATAAGAATAAAGAATGGGTTGGAGGTGCAGTTGCTTTCTTTGAAAAATGAGCATTTAATTTTAAAAAGTAATCTTGCTTTCAATTTCTTCTTAAACAACTTTTTTAAATATTTATTTTTTATAGTATAAAATTAAGAAAAATGAAAAATGGTTTTGAAAGGTTTGAATATTATCTAATACAACTGCAGGCTTTACTGCTTAAATCATCAAAACAAAAAAATCCGGCTTTGTGGCTATACAGTAATAATATGCGTACGCCGGTGTTTATGCTTGAAGCCCTGGCAAAAATGTACACAGGAATTCACAATAAAAAAAAGTTTATCAAACTAAAAGAATTATTTAAAAGTATTGAAGATATTATTGGGGCAATTGATTATTATGATTCCTTTGCAAAAGAATTCGCTAAAAATAAAAAGATTCCTGTTGCAGTTGTAAATTATTTACAGGCACAAACCAGAGAAAAAATACAAAGCATGAATGAATTACTAACCGAAAATAAATGGTTAGGTAATAATGCAATTAGAATAAATAAAATACAAAAAAAACTAAGAAAAGCCGATTGGTTAAAAGAAGATGCTGAAACAAAAGCAATAAATGAGTTTTATTGCAAAGCCATATATGAAATTGCTGCATTTACAAAAGCTACTAAATTTCATTTTGATAATGTAGAAGCGGATGTGCATGAATTAAGAAGAAAACTAAGATGGTTAAGTATTTATCCGCAGGCTTTTAGAGGATGCCTTCAATTGCGTAAATTGAAAAATACACCCCAATATTTACAAAAATATCTTACCAAAGAAATTATTACTTCGCCTTATAATAAAATGCCCGAAGCTGGTAATTGTAATTATTTTTTATTGCTTGATCAAAATCGTTTTTATGCATTGAGCTGGATGATTGCCGAACTGGGCAAATTAAAAGATAGTGGCCTTAAAGTGATTGCCATAAAAGAAGCCTTGCAGCAAACCGGCAATATAAGTGATGCGGATGCCTATAAAAAAGCATACCAAATACTTGGCAACAAACAACTTAAAATACAGCTGCTGCTTAATAAAGCAGAATCCATTTGTAAGACTTATTTTAATGAGCATAATTTAGAGCATTTGGTAATTGGTACAGCAACTTCAAAATAATCCAACAGGTTTTATATTTACAATAAAATAATATTTCGTTATAAATAAATCCTTATTTTTGTTTATATTTTAGACATGTCTAAAAATATATTTATAAAATGACAAAATTTATTATACTAACCGTTTGTCTAATTCTATCGATTTCCATTACAGCGCAAATTGATAAAATTGATACTGACCGGCCCGACCAAACAGAAAGCCCTTTTACAATTCCCAAAAAATGGATGCAATTTGAAATGGGTTTTTTAAAACAATCAGATAAATACAATAGCTTATCAGCAAGAGATTTTTCCTTTCAACACCCCACTTTGCTTTCAAAGTATGGCGTTTCAAAATGTGCTGAATTGAGGCTTATAACTGAATATGCTTCTGCAAAGTATAAAACTATTGCTGGTTATTCTAAACCAGGCGGCATAAGTAGTGTACAATTGGGTGGAAAAATAAATTTTTTTGGTGAAAAAGGATTCCGCCCTAAAATATCTTTAATTGCACATTACGATTTTGGCAGTCTTCGTACTTTTTATTATGATTCGATCGATGGAGCTAATTTCAGGTTTAGCATGCAGAATACTTTATCAAAAACGATAGCCTTAGGTTATAATATTGGCATTCAATGGGACAGGTTTGGCTCAACACCTGCTTTTATTTACACTTTTGCTCCCGGATTTAATATCACTGAAAAATGGTACACCTATATTGAGGCGTTTGGTTTTATTTACAAAGATGACACTCCCGAACACAGCATTGATGGTGGTGTGGCTTATTATGTAAACGATAATTTTAAGCTGGATATATCAGGGGGTTTTGGTATTAACAAAAAAGCCCCGGACAATTATTTTGCCATTGGCGCTTCTTTTCGTTTTAAAACAATTAAATAGTTATTGCAATAAAGTTTTAACGCTTTCTTCCAGTGCCTTACCCTCAAGGTCTATTGCAACAATCTTTCCATTTTTATCCAATAAAAAACTGGTTGGTATCTGTTCAACTCCAAAAGCTGCTGCTACTTTACTGTTCCATCCTCCTTTATCATTAACTTGTGTGTATTTTATTTTATCCTGCCTTATTGCTTTAATCCAGGCTTCTTTTTTGCTGTCGATAGAAACTCCAAAAACCTCAAACCCTTTATCTTTGTATTTATTGTACAGCCTTACCACCGATGGATTAGCTGCCCGGCATGGGCCACACCAACTTGCCCAAAAATCTATCAATACTACCTTACCCATAAATGATGATAATGTAACTACACTATCTTTTACATTGGGCAAGGAAATTTCGGGAACTATAGAACCAACTTTAATTTGTGCTACTCCTGTTAAAGAATTCATAACAACAACTGTTATTAAAAATATTTTTTTCATTTACAACAATTTTTTTTCTGAAATAAGGATGAGATCCATTTCAAAAAATTTACTAATATTGTTTGAAGGGTCTTCATTTTTTTGAAAAAGCATTTAAAAAATTATATTCTACCCTTACTAAAAAAGATGAATTAGACATTCGCTGGGTATTACCCCCCAGCTGGGTTCTGTAACCAATATCAAGCCTGGCAATACTATTAACTATTAATTGAATTGAAGGTGCTATATCTACAAAATATTGTTTATTATCCCAGGTATTTGCTCCTAAAAATTCGGTATACAGATTTATATTGGTTTGTTTATAACTGGTGTATTCCCTTGGAAATAATAAATACCCCGCAGATAAACTATAATTGACTGCCCGCCAGGGAACAATTACCTCTCTTTTATTATGTATATTATTAAGACGGTATAAATAACCAACTGAACCTGAAACAGCCAGCTTGTTTATTAATTTTGTAGCAATAATGCCTGTGGCAACCCCCGAATTTGAGCCATCAATATCAATCTCATAATTTACAGAATTACTAATGATATCGTGTATAATAACTCCGCCATTCCCATCAGATAAAATATGCTTATCAGTATGCGTAAGTACTGTAGGGTTATTAATAAGAGCTATTTTACCAAATGCGGCTAACCTAAAATGTGAATGAATATCATCTTTTGAAAAAAACCGGTACTTGGCATAAAGGCTTGCTCCTTCAATTTTTAAATTGCTCTGAAACATATTTGAAGCATAGGCGTTTAAATGCACCATTAAATTTTTACTGATGCCAAACATTATTTCAGGTTCCAATCGATAGGCGCTGTACTTATTATCATGATTCATTTTAAATTGCTTATAAAGCAGCCTTACCCCTATACTATTTGCTGACATGTTACTGGCTGGTTCTGTAAAAACATATAACTCCTGTGCATGAGATCTATAGATTAACATAACTATCAGAAAAGATAAAATATATTTCATAAAATCAATTGTCTGGATAAAACTACCTAATTGCTGTTAAAGTAATTTATCTTAATTAAATAGTTACGTGAAAAATCCTTTTCCCGTTTTCCTCACCGGTTTTATTTGTAGTCATTTTTGTTAAATTAAGGTTCTTTTTAAATTCTTTTGCCGATATAAATCCTTTATCAAGTAATCGAATGGTTTTATTTCCGTATAAAGTTTGATTCTTTACATTGATAAAATAAAAAACATTTGTGCCTACAGTAACTGGAGCATCATTTGTAATGGCAATATTCTCAAAATGCAGGTTTACTGTAAAGTTTGCAACAAAAAACCCCGCGTCTTCAACTTTCATTTTTAATTTATCAAAATCAGCTGAACTGCCACTTTTGAAAAAAATATCAAAAGTGGAGTTTTTAATATTGGCATCAACCTTATCTACAAATTCTAACGATTTTAATGCTTTATTAATAGCATTACTGCACATACTGCAGGTTAAACCACTTGCCTGTATTGTTACCTGCTGTACCTGTGCTTCAACAGCAACAGAGAAAAGTACAGCAATTATCAACAATGTTATTTTCATAAATTTTATTTAATTTTTAATCTTAATCCGCCATAAAACATACGACCGCTAACTGGCCCCCAAACCATTGATGCATCAAAATATTGGCTAAATGGTTGGTCAGATGCTAAAATTACATTCTTTTGGAAATAGTTGGTCAGATTCTCTGCACCCAAATAAAAATCAACCGGATATTTTTTACCAATTGTTTTTGAAATCTGTATATTCATCAATACAAAGTCTGGCGAATACTTCTCTAATTGATAGGCGGGTATATTTGCCTGAGTACTGGGCAATCTCTTTTTACCATTGTAGGTAATAGTGTAATCAAACTTAAAATCATTTATTGCATAAGCTAGATTTGCAAAAGCACGGTTTTTTGCAATTAAAGGACGCTCTGCCAATTGACTGCTATAAGTTGTTTGTACATCAAAATATCTGTATGCAAAACGAAGATCAAACTTTTTTACTGGTTCAAAAGCTAACTCAACCTGAAAACTGTTAGAATAAGATTTTCCCTGCAGATTATAAAATTTAACGCTTCTTGCATTCTCTACATCTACCACTACCTGGTTAGCAAAATCATTTCTAAAATAATCCACGCTAAACAAAGCATCATTTTTAAAAAGTTTAAATTTCTGGTCAATACTTATTCCTTTATTCCATGCCACCTCTTGGTTTAATCCATAGGCTTTACCGGTACTTGCGGCTAAAATGTTTACCTGCCTTGCACTTACAAATACACTGGTATTCTCTGCAAAAATATTCGCAGTACGTTGACCACGCCCAGCACTCACACGAATAGTAGTTCCTATTACAGGTTGGTAGCGGATATTTAAACGTGGAGTTATAAAAAAGTAGAACAAATTATTGTAATCTGCCCGTAATCCTGCAACCGCACTAAATTTTTCGTTGGGTGTAAAAGTATATTCACCAAAAACACCTGGAACAATTTCAATCCTTTTATACCGGTTAATATTAAAATCTTCATTGAATCTGTCATACAATAAACTTAAACCAGTTCTGAATTTATGCTGCGTTGTTTTAATGATAGATTGATAAATTAAATTACTGTAAAAACTTTGTTGTGTTGCATTATATACCGTTAACCCAAAATAAGAATCCTGCTTATGGCTGATAGCTGCAATTTGTAAACCAATACTTTTATATTTTTTTTCTGGAAATACATAGCCGATTTTTGCAAAAGCCTCATAACGCTCAGTATTAATCCCCAGTCCGTAATGATTGGTGGTAATTTTATCCGAAGCAGGATTAAATGCCACTTCTCCGCCCGTTCTTTTATCATTTAAAATTTTGATTCCAAATTGCACCAATATTCCTTTACTATTATCAAACTTATATCGGTTTACCAAACTTAAAGTATTGCCCGTTGGCAAATCACGAAAACCATCTTTATTAAAATCAAGTTGCTTGTTAGATAAAAAATCATCGTGCAATAATAAAGCAGCCGACCATTTCTTGCTTAGTTTTTTTGAGAGATTTAAATTGAGATCCGTTTTACCATAATCATTTACATAAATATTTGCAAGCAATTTTTCGCTGTTCTCCGGCTTTTTTAATTCTACATTTATTTGTCCTGCAATACTTTCGTAACCATTGGCAACAGAACCTACACCTTTGGTTAATTGTATTGATTCAATCCAGGGCCCGGCAATGGAATTTAAACCCAATGGCGTTGCAATTCCCCTTGGGCCCGGTAAATTTTCAACAGTAAGCTGGGTATAGTTACCGCTTAATCCCAGTAACTGAATTTGTTTTGAACCTGTTACAGCATCATTATAAGAAACATCAACAGATGGGTTGGTTTCAAAACTTTCGCTGAGATTACAGCAGGCTGCTTTTAATAATTCTGTACCCGTCATGGTTTGAGTGCGTATTGGGCTAAAATTATTTAAATAAGTAGAGCGTTGTTTTGATACAACAGTTACTTCTTTTAATTGTTTTTTCGATGCCAGTATAATTTTTAATTCACTCATTTCAGTAATGGTAATGGTATCGGATTTATAACCCGTATAGCTTACAATTAACCTGCTGTTTAGGCCATTATGTTTAATACTGAAAATACCAGTACTATCTGTAATTACACCACTATTGGTACCTAACCAAAATACACTTGCGTTTGAAAGTGGTTTAAACTTTCCTTTGGTATCATCTTCCAATACAATGCCTTTAATTAAATGTAAAGTTTGCATTGCATTGATATTCTGAACAATTCTTAAAGAAGAATCTATTGCAGTTTTCATTTCAGGAAGTTGAAAAACAACCATATCCTTTTTAATCTCATTCATCATAGTTTCCATTTCACGGTAATGACAGCACTGCGGCAAAGCGTTGTACACTACATTTTTTGATTTTTTATTTTCAAGATCGTGACCAACAGATACAATTTTGTTTTGTATTTTTTCTAAAGAAATCACAGATGGATTATACTCTATGGAAAGCTGTTTTGTATTTACATCCCAAATGGCATTTTTTACACCCTTACCTTTTACAATATTTTCTATACGGTCTTTACATTGTTCGCAGGCTCCAAATACTTTAAAGGTTACTGCAGTATCAAGGGATGGAGGTTTTTTATTTTGAGAATAGGATACCATACCTGGAAAAACCATGTAAAACATCACTACATATTTTATAAATTTCATAAAAATGAGCTTTTAATAAATATCTTTTATCTCAAAAATGTTTACAGCAATTTTTTTAAAGAGGTAATAAATTCAGCGTAGGAAATACAGTTGCAGGTTAGTACGCCACCTGCAACTGTTGAGATCACCAGATATTTAGTGAATAATGTTTATAATAAAGTGATCTTAATGTTTTTCTTTTAAATTCATACCACATTTTGAACATTTGCCTGGATTATCACTTGTTACATCTGGGTGCATGGGACAACTATACATCTTCATCACTTCCATTTTCATTTGTTCTTTTTTTGATTTGGTTAAATCCATGCCACATTGCAAACACTTACCAGGAGCATCACCAGTTACCTTTGGATGCATTGGACAACTGTATGCATGCATTGTTTCCATTTTCATTTGTTCTTTTTTCGATTTGGTTAGGTCCATCCCACATTTGCTGCATTTGCCAGGTTCATTACTTATCACATCGGGATGCATTGGGCAGGAGAAAGATGTTACTTCAACAGAATTACCTTCCTTTCTGTCGTACTTACAACAGGAATGTAAATTATTGTAGGCCTTATTATCTGCGGTAAAATCCTGAGTGTCATATCCTGATTTTGCAATGGCTTCCTGAATTTTTGTAGAAGAAGTTTTTGCAGAGGCATAAGAAATTTTTAGCTCCTTACTTTCTTCGTTCCAGCTGGCAGTTGTGGCGCCTGCTTTTTTTGCAGATTTCTCAATAGTAGTTTTACACATACCGCAATTACCCCATACTTTGATGGTTTCTTTTTTAACGGACGTTTGTGCAAAGGAATAATTAATGGCAAAGATGCTGAACAAAAGTGCAGCATATATATTTAGCGTTTTCATCTTTATAAATTTTATATTAATAAATTAATTGATTGATTTTGCTTCCAGCAAAAGATGCCAGCAACTATTGTTACTGACAAAAAATAATTACTAATCCTATAGTCGGAAAACGCAGTTCATTATACAGGCAGAAGGGCCGGTATTTTCAGGCGGCGAATGATTATTTAACTGAGATAGAGTAACATCAATGGGTAAATGCCAGTTATAGGTTGAATAAACCGGAACAACTGCTAGCTCATTTGTAGAAAAGCTTATATTGTTGTAAACGTTTTTGTAAGAGTCGTCTAACTTAACAAATTTATTTTCGTTGTGGCAGCAGCCGGTTTTATTTTCTGTCATGCCACATTTACCACACTTATCATTATTTGCTCCGTAAAAATCTACTCCGGCCTTTTTACCCATACAATAATGTATCTGCATTGCTATCCCCGAGGAGACAACCATATAAATTACTGTTAATATACCGATGAGTACTTTTTTCATTTATAATACAAAGGTAGAAATATTGTTTTATTCCAAGTGTTAAAATTTATTACCTTAAATTAATTAACAAAGTTCCATTGAATACCAAATCGGATGATAAGCCCCTGAGTTGGATAATGTTGTGCAGCAAAATTGTTATTGATAAAACCAAAGCCATTGACAAAACTTACTGTGTTTAAATTTTCGGCACGAATGTAGGCAGTAAAAGATTTAATACGAAAATCGAAGAAAGCGCTGATATCGGGCAGATTTTTTAATTTAAAGGTATCCTGCGGGGTAAACTGCCCCATTACCGGCGAATAGTTATAGGCCTTAAAAGGTGTATAATACCTTACCTCTACACCAGTACTTAAATTAAGATTTTTATAAAATACTCCCTCAAAGGCAAAACGGTTTCGGGTATAAAGTAAAGGCACTTTTACAGGGGCACTTCCATCGGTTTGTTGTGCCACAACATTAGCATACCAGTTTAATTTTTTTGAAAGTTTTATTTTTTTAGCCGCTGATAATTGCACTAAATTAATCACTTTACTACTTTGTGCAGTATGATAATAATCAGAAAAATAAGTAAGGTTGGTTATGATATGATTTTTAAACCCAAGATTTATAAATTGGTTATTAGCCTCAGCGCCAAAAGAAATTATATTTTCTTTTTTGCTGATAGTAGTGTTTTTAAAGTTAAATGCTGATAAATTATTATAAATAAATGAAGGAGACCGATTTACATTACTAAAAAATAATCGTACGTCACCTAATTTTTTATTTAAAAATCTATTGATAGATGCATTTGCACTGTAGTCGCCAGTGTTAAGCCCATTTAAATAAAATTCGCCTTTAAGTAATACATCCCACAATTTATTCCTGGTTTTATTACGGTATTCGCCATGTAAAATAATATTGTAATATTTTTTTGTAAGCGTATCTTTTGCTTTAAAAAATTCGCCTTTTATATTTTCAAGTTTAACACCTGCTAACAAAAACTGGGCAGAATTTTTTGTATCGGGAAATTGTAACAATGAAAAATCATTACTGATAACGGACCATTTTTCATGAACAGAAAAATTTACAGCTGAAGCAATAAAAGTGGTATCGTACCAGTTTTTATAAATAGTGGAATCTGCCATTACATCTTTATACATGTAATTATAGTTACTGAAAGCAAAACTATATTGGGCCCTTAGTTTTGGATAAAATAAATACTCTGTAGTAGAATCATTTACAGCGATGGAATCGTTTTTACCTATATCATATGTCTGTCGTAAAAAAAAGGTAAAGTCTTTATCAACATTACCTGTATTTACTGTTGCATTAAATGGGTTGGGTGCAAAATTATTAGCATTGCCTAAATTAACCGGTACCGAAAATCTTTTCTTTTTGTTTGGATCTGCTAATGCAGAATCATTTACTATGCCTCCATTCTCCGAATTTTTAATGGTATTGCCCACCAATACCAAATAAGCAGCATATCTTTTACGTTTGCCCTGATAATTACTAAATAGCCGGAAATTTTTATGATTAGTATTTTGCGTTACAAAAAGTCCAGGGGCACTTATCAAACGGTAATCAAACCCAAAGTTCCAGTTGGGCCGTGGGTTTTGCGTATGCAGTGCTTTAATCATTTGCTCTTGCCCTGTTGCCAGCTGATACCCTAATTGTGTAAAAGGTTTGGTAGCTTTATAAAACTTAGTTTCCTCTAATTTATACCGGTATACATCAAAGGCATGAAAACCAGCATCCCACCCGGGTTTTAGGTTAGGTGTATAAATTAAGGAATAAGCTGCGGCTCCATTATTACCCAAATGCTGCCAATGAGTAGGAATTGAAAAATATTTATCAAAATCATTTATGGAAGAATCTAACCGGTTAATACGTATAGAATCAAGGAATTTGTATGAGATGGTGATAGAATCTTTTTTATCATCCCTGTGCTCAAAACCAAGTGCTTTATCTTTTCCCGATTTGCTGGTATCATTTTTATTTTGACCAGAGGCACCACCCAACCTTGGCATTTTATTTAAAATAGGTTCTTGCGCACTGCAAAACTCAACAACAAAAACCATCAGTAAAAGCGTAATAAAATGCTTCATTTAATTGCTGTTACAGTTGTGCTATAAGTTCTTTAAAAATATAAGTCAGGTTCGGCTCTGCGCTTTTAGCTGCCTGTAACACTTCTTCATGTGTAATGACATTATGTTCTTCCCTTATACCAATATCAGTTATCACACTCATAGCAAAAACCGGCAAGCCCATGTGTACAGCTACAATAACCTCTTGTACAGTACTCATACCTACTGCATCGCCACCAATAAGGTTTATTAATTTATACTCAGCTCTTGTTTCAAAAGTAGGGCCAGTAACACCGCAATACACCCCTTCTTTTAAATCAATATTTTTTTTGAGGGCAATTATTTTAGCTTTTTCAATTAAATATTCCTTATAAGGTTCACTCATATCGGGAAAGCGGGGCCCCAATTCGTTGTTATTTTTACCTACCAGTGGATTAGGTGTAAAAAGACTAACATGATCTTTAATAATCATTAAATCGCCCACATTATAAGTTGAATTTGTGCCACCAGCTGCATTACTTACTAATAATGTTTCGATACCTAAAAATTTCATTACCCTAATTGGAAAAACAACTGCTTCAGTATCATATCCTTCGTAATAATGAAATCGTCCGGCCATTGCTACTACATTTTTACCACCTAATTTGCCAAATATTAATTTACCGCTGTGTCCCTCCACTGTACTTATAGGGAAATGGGGAATAAGACTGTAAGCAATTTCTTTTTCTACGGCTATTTCACCAATAAAACTACCCAGGCCACTGCCTAGAACTATACCAACAACCGGTTTTTGGCTATACTGTTCTTTTATAAAAGCTACTGCTTCATTAATTTTTTTCATCATAAATAAATACTGTATTTTTTTGTGTGCCAAAGGTAAGGTAAGATGTGTTAAGGAGATGTTTACTATTTGGGGGCTGTAGTTTAGGGTTTAGAAATACATAAGCCCTTGAGGAAAAGAAAAAAGCCGGCTTTATCAATGTAAAAACTATAATCCATAAACTGTTTTTAATTACCTTCGTCAAAATTTATTAATTTATGAACCTTCACGAATACCAGGCTAAAGAATTACTTAAAAAATACAATGTCCCAGTACAGGAAGGTATACCCTGCAATACACCTGGTGAGGCTGAGGAAGCTTACCGCCAAATTCATACACAATACAGCAGCAATTTTGCGGTGGTAAAAGCACAAATACATGCCGGTGGACGTGGTAAAGGAAAAATAGAAGGAACCGAACAGCGGGGTGTTGCTGTTGGTAAAAATGCTGAGGAAGTAAAACAAATTGCTTTAAATATTTTAGGACATACGTTGGTAACAATACAAACCGGACCTGCAGGAAAATTAGTAAATAAAATACTGGTAGCACAGGATGTATATTATGAAGGCCCAAATCCGGTAAAAGAATTTTATTTATCTATTTTGTTAGACAGGGCAAAAGGACAAAATGTAGTAATGTACAGTACAGAGGGCGGAATGAATATTGAAGATGTGGCTCATAATACTCCTGAAAAAATATTTAAAGAGTGGGTACACCCTGGTGGCAGCCTGCAGGGATTTCAGGCAAGAAAGATTGCATTTAATTTAGGCCTAAAAGGAGATGCATTTAAAAACTGTATAAAATTTGTAACCAATTTATACAATGCTTATATTGGTTTAGATTGTGGCATGCTGGAAATAAATCCCTTATTTAAAACCAGTGATGAAAAAATTATTGCAGTAGATTGTAAAATGAATGTAGATGATAATGCACTGATGCGCCACCCAGATTTGGCTGCAATGAGAGATATAAGTGAGGAGGATGCTACTGAAGTGGAAGCTGGAAAATTTAATTTGAATTTTGTAAAGTTAGATGGCAATGTTGGTTGTATGGTAAATGGTGCCGGGTTAGCCATGGCAACAATGGATATGATTAAATTAAGTGGTGGCGAACCAGCCAACTTTTTAGATGTAGGGGGTACCGCTAATGCACAAACGGTGGAAGCAGGCTTTAGAATAATTTTAAAAGACCCTAAAGTAAAAGCTATTTTAATAAATATTTTTGGTGGCATTGTACGTTGCGATAGGGTGGCTCAGGGTGTTATTGATGCATATAACTCCATTGGCAATATCAGCATTCCCATTATAGTACGTTTACAGGGAACAAATGCAGATGTAGCCAAAAAATTAATTGATGAAAGCGGATTAAAAGTACAAAGTGCTATTTTGTTAAGCGAAGCAGCAACATTGGTTAATAAAGCAGTTGCATAATTTTCCGTTGTTTTAATAAAAAAAGAATCTGCATTACTATATTTTAAAAAACATCAGCCATTTAGCTGATGTTTTTTAATTACCGGTTTACTTTTATAATCATCATTGCCCGGGATTATCCTAATGATATCTCCACCAAAGTTCGACAACTAAAAAGTTGACATAACTGTTAGGTTAAATTAAGTAGCATAACCAATTAAATTCTACTGAATTATTGCAAACTATAACAAAATTATTTTTTCGGCATTACCAGTAAAGTTAACTTAGCACCCTAATAATAATAATTGAATATAATAAAGATTTATACAGATGGAGCCGCAAGGGGCAACCCCGGTCCCGGAGGATATGGAGTTATATTGTTATGGAATAATCATCGAAAGGAATTAGCAAAAGGATACCGCCTTACCACTAACAATCGCATGGAATTGTTAGCCGTTATTACAGCATTGGAAGCTTTAAAAAAAGCAGAACATCCCGTTCATATTTATTCCGATAGCCAATATGTAGTAAAGGCAATAAGTGAGGGCTGGCTTAACAACTGGATAAAAACCAATTTTAAGGGCGGTAAAAAAAACAGTGACCTTTGGAAATGTTATTATGAAATATCACGAAGATTTAAAATTACCATGCATTGGGTAAAAGGCCACGCCACCAACCCTTTAAACAATCATTGTGATGAATTAGCCACCGCTGCTGCAGATGGCAAAGACTTGGCCATTGATGAATGGTATGAAGAAAATAAAGACATATAAAAAGCCATCCCTTATTGAAATGGCTTTGTTGAAAATAATATTATTTTTAAGCAATAGTTTTTTTTACTGCAAAGTTTTGAATTCCATAATAAGCACCAAATAAAATGCCGCTGTAAACCAAATCAGCAATTAAACTGGTTTTAAAAAATGGCAGAGCCCCAACATAGCAATTAATAAATCCAATATAGTCTTGTGTGTACGTGTGATAGATTTTATTATCAATCAAAAAGAAAGATAAGTTAGACAGTACAAAAAATATTACAGAAGAAATAATAGAATAACCAATAAGATTAAGCACATTTACTTTTTTAAGGGTAAAGGCCAATAGGGTAATTAAAGCAAATATTCCGTAACCCACTAACTGCCCCCAGCCCCAAAATCCAGGTGCAATATTAAACGCTTCAAACATTATATCGGATAACAACATCGATAAAATGGGTAAAGCAAAAGCTAATCTTTTATCAGTAAAAATAGCTCCTGCAAACAATGCCATGCCAACAATTGGACTAAAATTATGCGGATATAATATTACTCTTGAAAGAGCTGCTACTACAATCAGCAATAAGGCTATTAAAAAAGCTATTTTATTTTGTTTCTGCATTATTCAAAATTTGAAGCAAAAATAAGCATAAATATTTTCTCTTGGCAATTTTGTAAAACAATTATCCTCAAGCTGTTAATTACTTTTTTTACCTTTGGATAATGGCTGATCATAACCAAACAGGTACAACTGGCGAGGCAATGGCAGTAAAGTATTTTATAGAAAAAGGATTTACTATACTGCATAAAAACTGGCGCCACTCCCATTGGGAAGTGGATATAATTGCCTCAAACAATAATGTTTTACATTTAATTGAAGTAAAAACCAGGCGAACAAGAAAATTCGGGCATCCTGAAGAAGCAGTTTCAAAAAAGAAAATTCAGAATCTAATCAATGCCTCCGAAGAATATTTGTACCAATTTCCACAGTGGAAAAGAATTCAATTTGATATTCTTTCTATCACTATTTTAAAGAATGAACCGTTGGAGTATTTTTTTATAGAGGATGTTTTTTTGTGATTTCAGGTTTGCTATTTCAGATGGCAATATTCTTCAAGCCATTTTTATTAAATGTTATTCCAGTTATGTTTGTATTGAAGGAAAGCATAAATCTGCTTCACCTATTAGCAGCTTCCTGCATCTTCTCCACCAACCTATAAGTTGCCGGGCAATATTCCAAATTCTGCTTATGCACATGCATATAATCTACCATCCTTTTTTTAGGTAAATGTGGGAATCCTGAACAATCCAAAGGTCTTATTTCGTAAATAGAACACTTGTTATCTTTTAAATTTAAAAACTGGCAGGGCTGTTTTTTATTTTGCCAGTCTTTGTCTTTCTTTTCATATATCAGCCACTTATCACTAAACTCTTGAGGTGTTTGGTTAAAATGAGCAGCAATTCTTTTTATATCAGTTTTGGTGTAAGTTGGTGTCATTGTTTTGCAGCAATTGGCACAGGTAAGACAGTCTATTTCCTTCCAAACTTCTGGCTCAAGTGCTGCAGTCATTTTATCTAACCCACGGGGAGGATTTTTTTCTATTTTCGTTAAAAAGCTTTTTAATCTTCTTTTATTATACCTTACTTTTTGTTTAAAAGAACGGAAGTTTACTGCCTGCATACTTGATATTAAGTGCTGTTTTTTAAATTTAAGCAGCGAAAATAGTGTATAATTGTTTTAAATAAACATCAACAGGGTAATTACTATGTGGGACGCATATAAAAAAGGTTACAAAGCCTGGCTACAATTAGAAAAATCATTAGCTAACAATTCTGTTGAAGCTTACCTGCATGACATAGATAAACTTACCGATTTTCTAATTAATTCAGATTTAAAGTCGCCGGATAAGGTAACGATTAAAGAACTTGAAAAATTTGTAAAATGGATTGCAGAATTGGGGATGACTGCCTCCTCTCAGGCAAGAATAATATCTGGTTTGCGTAGTTTTTATAAATACTGTTTGTTAGAACAAATTACAACAACCGACCCAACCGTTTTATTAGAAGCACCAAAACTTAAACGGTTATTACCAGATACCTTAAGTTTTGAAGAAATAGAAAAAATAATTACACAGATTGATTTAAGCAAACCCGAAGGCGGCCGTAATAAGGCCCTGTTGGAAACCTTATACAGCTGCGGATTACGGGTAAGTGAACTGGTAAATTTAAAAATCAGTTGTTTGTACCTTGATGTGGGTTTTATAAGAGTAATTGGCAAAGGTGACAAGGAAAGATTAGTGCCTATTGGCAGTGATGCAATCAAATTCATTAAAATTTATAAAGAGGATATTAGGGTACATATCAATATTAAAAAAGAACAGGATGATATATTGTTTTTAAACCGCAGGGGAAGTAAACTTACCCGTGTAATGGTTTTTTTAATTTTAAAATCACTGGCCAAAAAAGCAGGAATTACAAAAAATATTTCGCCACATACATTCCGCCATTCATTTGCCACTCATTTGGTGGAAGGCGGAGCCGATTTGAGGGCCGTACAGGAGATGCTGGGTCATGAAAGCATTACTACAACTGAAATCTATACTCATTTAGACCGTGAATATTTAAGGACTACGTTGCAGCAATTTCATCCTGCATTTGCATCGGGTACATAAAATAGTATAAAGCAAAAACAGGGCTGATACTCCTTTTTGATTGCTGTATTAGGATGATATTACGGCTGGCATAGACAACCATATCTATCAAAAACTAAAACTTCTTGTATTTATTAATACTGTCAATTACATTAATATAATATGTCCCAATACACCCAATTATATTGTTAGGCAATTGTTTTTATGATACATATTTTCCAATAACAATTTGCTATATTGAAGCAGTAATTATTTGAATAACATTAATCAACTAAAAAAATAAAGGCAAGTAAAATAAATGAATGAAATGTATTTTAAAATGACCCTAACAAGAGGGAAGTTGAAGGCTTTTACTAAATATAAGAGAATTTTAATTATTTTCTTTGTAACATCACTTCCGACTGTTCAAATGCCATAGAATTGGTATATATGTTATTGGTAACTTTTTTTCTATAATTTTTAAAAATACTTTGCCAGCGAAGATTAAGAACGCCTAAAATGCCTTCCTTTACTATGCCTTTATTCATTTTACTGGCTCCTAATTCCCGGTCAATAAATGTAATCGGTACTTCTTCAATTTTAAATCCCAATTTCCATGCGGCAAATTTCATTTCTATCTGAAATGCATAACCAACAAATGAAATTCCATCCAGATTAATTGTTTCCAATACTTCCCGTTTATAACAAACAAATCCTGCAGTTGGATCTTTTATGGGCATCCAGGTTATTATCCTGGTATATAAAGAAGCGCCTTTGGATAATAATATACGGTTTGCAGGCCAGTTCTCTACAGCTCCACCTTTCACATATCTAGAACCCACAGCTACATCTGCCCCGTTTTTACAGGCATAATACAAATTTTCTAAATCTTTAGGATTATGCGAAAAATCTGCATCCATTTCAAAAATAAACCGATACCCTCTATCAATAGCCCATTTAAACCCATATATATAGGCAGTTCCTAACCCTAATTTACCCTTCCTTTCTTCTAAAAACAACTGACCTGGATATTTTGCAAATAATGATTTTACAATATTGGCTGTGCCATCAGGAGAGTTATCATCAATAATTAAAACATGGTATTGCAGGCCCAAACCAATTACTGCACCAATAATACTTTGGATATTTTCCTTTTCGTTGTAAGTAGGTATTATGACTATTTTTTCCACCTCATACTTTTGATCAAATCAAATTTACAAAAATTTACCAAATAGGATGCTCCAATATTTATGATAATGGGAATTAATTGTTTTTTAACAGAGTTTTGTTAAATATCTCCGTTAGTTTTTGCTTGGTATGTAAAGGAAAATCCCCCCTCATCATCCAATCATAGTATTGAGGCTCAGCTTTTAACACTTCACCAACCGACCTTCCTTTAAATTTACCAAAATTAAATATTTCCACCCCTTTAGTATCAAAACTAAAGCGTCGGGCATAATCCACAATTTTTTCTTCGCCAATAACTTCTAAAACAGACTCAATAGAGTCCCCTAAATTTTGGTAACGTTTTAATTGTGCTAAAAAAACATCTATGGTTGCACTAACATCAGCCTCGGCACTATGCGCATCAACTAATTCTTTTTCACAAAAGAATTTATATGCAGCTGTAAGTGTACGAGGTTCCATAGTATAAAAAATATGCTGCACATCTATCATCTTTCTTTTGCTTAAATCAACGTCCAGTCCAACTCGTAAAAACTCTTCCATTAATATAGGTATATCAAAACGATTACTGTTATACCCACCTAAATCGCAATTTTCAATAAATACTTTTATCTCGTTTGCAGCCTGTTTAAAAGTAGGAGCATCTTTTACCATTTCATCGGTTATACCATGTATTTCAGTGGTAACTTTTGGAATAGGCATTTGCGGATTAAGAAGTTTTCGTTTTACCTGTCGGGAGCCATCTGGATGTATTTTTATTATGGCAATTTCTACAATGCGATCTGTGGAAAGACTTACTCCGGTAGTTTCAAGGTCAAGAAAAGCAATAGGACGATTAAGTTGTAACATGGATGATTTTATAGGTTTAGGTGAGCTATTATAAAAATAAGGGTAAAATAACTTAGTTTTTATAATTTATTTATATAAAAAGTAATAATTAAGCAGATTTCGCCGTTTAACATTGGTAATATAACTTTGCGGTTAATAACTGCAATATTAGATTTTTTAAATTGAAATTTTTTACTGATGAAAAAAATATTTTATGTTTTTGCCTTTTTAACTATAATGGCAGTAGTTTTTACCAGTTGTACCAGCAGCCGCAAATCAAGAAGTGGATGTCCGGGTACTGAAGGTATTATTCATTAATTAAGTCTGGTTTATTATGAACTGGATAGATTTAGCCGATGATCAACAATTGAAAGTAATAATAGAATTGTCAAATCACAAGGCTCAATTAATTTTCAAACACAGTACCCGCTGTTCTATAAGCAGTATGGCCAAAAGCCGCTTAGAAAGAAGCATCCAGCCAGAGAGTATAGATTTTCATTTCCTCGACCTTGTAAAATACCGTCAGTTATCAAATAAAATAGCCCATCATTTTGGTGTATATCACGAATCTCCTCAGATTCTTTTAATCAAAAAGGGTCAATGTATTTTTGAAGAAAGCCATAATGCGATTTCTATGGATGAAATTATGGACCAAGCCTCAATAAACTAACCTATATATAATTTATCACTTACTTAGTTTTGTTAAAATTTTTTTACCCTTTTCTTAATCTGGAATCAAATTAATAGGTACAATTATCTCCCATTTATTTTTTAGCCCTGGATTTAATAAATCCATATCAAGCAAATGGGCAAATCGAACACCTATGCTTACAGGAAGAGAGTTCCATACTTTGGTATCAAAGTATAATTCGCCTCCAATGCTTCGGCCTTTAATTTGTGTAAGTATCCCGTTTAGCCGTGCTTTAGCATTATTATGGTCATAAAACGCATTGGCCCTTATACGCTGGATATAAATTAACCCACCAACTCCCCAATCGGGATAACATAAAGGGAAATGGTAATTAAAACCAAATTTATACATTCGCCTGGTACTTAATGCTTCGTATCCTCTTGCATATGAAAACGTATTGCTGAACAAATCCGGTAAACTATCTCTTTTTTGATAGGCCACATTTATCACCAAACTATGATTAGTGGATAAGCCAGGAAAATACAACGAAGTACTTCCTACAAATTTATGGCTGTCCCTGAATGTAAAAGCATCCCGGTAATTTAAGGTAATACTTTGAGCCCACTTTGGGTTTATATGTTGTTTTGCCCTTAGATTAACATTACTAAAAGTTAAAAAGGAAGTAGCATAATTTATAGCTTTATTATTGAACACATTTTTACCCACTCCCCTGTAATAATATTGCTCAATATTATAACCTGCTCCAAAATTTAAAAACTGGCTTGATCTGCCACCAATAAAACTTAAAGGAATAGTAAACCCTGTTTTTACTGTGGCAGAATTAAATTGTACTGACTTTCCAAAGGCAGTATCAATAGTGCGGTTAAAACTTTCCTCTACCCCTAAACTTAAAACAGGAAACCATGCTGAAAAAACCCCATTAAAACCAATCGTATGACTTTTGTCATTTCGGTTATAAGTATAAGTAAGATTATTGCTCAAACTACTCAATACATTATCGCTATAAAAAGTATACCCAAATTCCGGATCATTAATTACAGGGCGCCAGCTATGAAAATTAAAGAGTTGAAATGACTTTTTGTATTTTGTGATAGCATTTTTATTATCAGCTAAATTATATAGAACACCAGAACCTTTCTTATTTAGTGCTGTAGAAACATATAAATCCTTAGTTGCTACAAGATCCGAAGCAAACAAATTCTTCCACTCAGCAGTATTGATATTTATTTTTATCAACCGTTGTCCTGCTGCAGTAAAAGCAGAAAAAATTAATTCACCTTTGGCATTTACTGATGGATGATAAACACCATTGAGATTGTTGGTTACCCTGTATACTTTATTATCCGATAATGTTGTGGCAAAAATATTATCAGCATTTGTATTCATCATTGTAAAATAAATTGTATCGCCCTTTACAAAAGGATAACCTAAAACATTAAAAGAAAATGGAGTAATTATATCAGTTTTTCCCGAAGTAAGATTAATTTTAATCAGAGCCATTTTGCCATCCGGATTACGAACTGCAGATATAGCTGTATTGCTGTTTAGATATTTTGTTTGTGTAAAAAAATAATTATCCGGATTAGGTATTTGCATAAATACTTCTCCAGTAACCAAATTTAGCCTGTGCAGATTATTTGTGCCATTAGTATTTACATTTACGGCCAGTATCTCGGTTCCCTCTTTATTTATATCCGGCGAAAAATATTTTGATTTAAAAGTTACCTGCCTTTGCTGTTTTGTTTTAATATCCAATAATTGAATTACACTATAATCTCTGTTACCCCATCTAGGGTCCGATTGAAAAGAAGCATACACAATTTTTCCATTACTATAAGAATAATAATTGTCAATCACATAATTTTTTACTCTTATTTTTTCTTCCTTACCATTTACCAATAAATAAAAAGCTGGTATTTCAGTATAAGATTTTTTTGTAACCAAAATGCTGTCATCACTAATGAAATTAGGAAATAAGTAATCGATGACATTATTTTTTTTAATGTGTGTTATATAATTATTAACCGGGATTTTAAATTCCATTCCCTTCGTAAATGGAAATGATTGATCTTTAAAATAATTAATAGCATCTTCCTTAAATTGTTTAAATGGTACTCCTGTATATTTTTTAACTGCACTATTAAAGAAAAATGTTTTAAATTTTACTGCATCACTTGTAATTTTTTCCCAAAAATGTTCTCCATATTTTTGATACCCATACGCAACTAAAATATAACCAATTGGATAATGATCAGGTACAAAATTTTTTAAAGAACCACTACGGTACTTCATCCAGCTATATTTTTTTTGTTCAAGCCAAATTGATTTAAATCCATTAAAAAAAGACGGCATTCTTCCCCTGCCCTGACCGCTTACCAATGTTTCCTGCCAAACTGCATCACCTTCAAAAAAATAATCAGGTAAAAAAAGGCCGTTGGCAAACAATTGACCTTCCTGACCTAAAAAAAATGAAAATGCTTTGGTAAGCCCCTTATTAAAATTACTAAACTGTTGCATATGCCTGCTTTCATGCGTAATTAAATTATCATCCCATCTAACACTACCAGTACTAAAATTATCCTGTCCGGGAGTCATATATAATTCGCTCATTATTGGTGCCATCCTAACATAGGCATTAGGAACAGTAGTTTGATTTTGTAAAATAATATTCCATTTGCGTTGACTGCCTCCTATGGTATTTGAAGTTGTACTATCCAGTAATTGCACTACATTGGCAATACGATTTGCCTGGCTGTCTAATCCCAATGGAAAAATTACTCTTGCTTTATTAATATTAATTTGTTTCCATTTTACAGATGGCGCATTACCTCCAAAATTTTGTGAGGTACAAATAAATGGCAATAAATAAATTAACCCCGTGGCAGTAATAAGTTTTACTTTTATCATCTTTTAAAAATACTAAAATAAAAAGACAGATACAATTATTTACAATTCCTTTTGATTAATTATTAAACTGCAATATATGCTTGAGCCAAATTTTTCCCCTTTTCCTGAAATAATTACAAAAAGGCTAAAGCTTACCCAAATTAAAAAGTCTGATGCAGATGAATTATTACTGCTGCGTTCCAGTGAAATTGTAATGCAATTTATTGATAAGGAAAAAACAAAAACATTAGAAGAATCCGAAGCGTTAATTAAACGCATTGATGATGATGCTAATAGTAACAATGGTATTACCTGGCGAATTAGCCTGATTGGAAATCCGGATAAATTGATAGGCACCATTGGTTTTTGGAGAATAATAAAACCTCATTACCGTGCCGAAGTTGGTTATTTGCTTAACCCCGCTTTTTGGAGGAAGGGAATAATGAAAGAAGCATTGCAGGCCGTAATTGAATTTGGATTTAATTCAATTTATTTACACAGTATTGAAGCGCATATCAATCCCGGGAATACAGCATCGGCTGCACTTTTAGAAAATGTTGGATTTGTAAGAGAGGCATATTTTAAAGAAGATTATTTTTTCAGGGGACATTTTTTAGATAGTGCAATTTATTCGTTATTAAAAAAGTAAAACCTTATTATTAATATAAATTATAGCTATATAAAATATTAACAGATAATAAAAACCAAATGATACAAAAAATAATACCTGTTTTACCTGCAGTTAATATTAGGGAAACTATTATGTTTTACGAAAGCAAATTAGGATTTACTGCCATTAATAAAGGAGGTTATGTGATTATGAAAAAAGATCAGGTTGAGATTCACTTTTTTTTATGCACTGATTCATTTCTTTGCGAAAATTCAAGTTGCTATATTAAAGTATCCGATATAGAATGTTTATATGCTGATTTAACTGCTGTTGATATCGTTAATTTAAAAGGAAAATTAACAGATAAGCCTGGTGGCATAAAAGAATTTAGTATTAAAGATAATAGCGGCAATCTTTTAAGATTTACAGAAGAATATTAAAATATGAATAATATTACTATACGAAAAATACAACCAGCAGATAATGCCGCATTGGCTAAAATTATACGCACATCACTGGAAGAATTTAAAGCAAATAAACCAGGTACTGTTTATTTTGATATTACAACAGATAATTTGTCGGAAGTTTTTAGTGAATTTAACAGCTCCTATTTTGTGGCAGAAGAAAATAGTGTAATTATTGGCGGAGGTGGCATATATCCAACTAAAAACTTACCCGCTGGTACCTGCGAATTGGTAAAGCTTTATCTTAAAAAAACTGCAAGAGGTAAAGGTATTGGTAAATTATTAATGGAAAAATGTATAAGCGCAGCTATAAATTCGGGTTATAAAAAAATGTATCTTGAAACTATGCCCGAATTAAATATTGCAGTTCCAATGTATAAAAAACTGGGTTTTGTTATTTTAACTGAGCCACAGGGAAATAGTGGGCATTTTGGATGTGATATCTGGATGATAAAAGATTTATAGAATCAGTTGTACCTCATATACAGCACTAAACATATACAATTTTCCTGTTTTAATTTCTATACAATTATACCTGGTGCGAATTTTATTTCCCTTTTTAAAAACTCTATCCCCCTTTATTTTAAAATGCGTGCCTTCCGGAAGATTTTCAACTAAATGTTTTCCAGGCTTTTTTTCATCATAATTATTTAAAACCCTTAGTAATTTCTCATCGCCACAACTACTTGCAGCAGGATTTTGCAGCGTTTTCAACAGGGTTTTTTCAATATCTGCAGGAAATATTTTTTTTAATAAAAACTGAGCTAGTATCTTACTAAATTCATTTTTCCATTCCCTGCCGTGTGCCATTACCCTATGACCAAATTTTTCATAAGTAAATAAATGAGCAAGTTCATGAAGAAGTGTAATTAAAAAAGAATACTTATTAAGATTACCATTTACACTTATCCTGTGAGTTTTATCTGCAAAAGCATGACGATAATCACCTAAAATACTATGCCGTTGCCTTGTAATTGTAAGATGCACTTTATAATGTTGCAGATAATGCAACACTTCATCAAAACTTCCCAGGGGCAAATATGATTGTAAATTTAAAAGAGGCGCTTCCTGTTTAGGCATTTTTTTGTTTATTCATCTTCATAACAATAGCTACTTCTACAGCAAGATAAATAATATAAAGAAACAGGGCAATAAAAACAGAGGGTTTGTTAAATAATGGTCCGCTAAATAGTGTATAAATTATTACAGCTATAATTACAACAAACATTTTTATCATCATACTACCCATTACGCTACGTACAAATGCATGCGGATTTGTTTTTTGCATTGCTTTTCGTTGTAAAGAAAAAGCAATAAGGCTAATTAAAAAGAATAAAATATTTGCAATAATTAAAACTTCTCTGTCGATTCCCCATTTTTTAAAAATGGATTTGGCAGTTAAAAAAAAGATATTTAAAAAAACAAAGAGAAGTATTAAAGGAAAAAGTTGTTTTTGCCGGGCTTTCATTCCAGATTATTTTAACACATTTATTCTAAAAAAAATGAACCTTTTACTCGTTAACTGCATTTGACCTGTCTCTAATTAATTCTACAACGTTTGCCCCCATATGACATTGCCCGTTAAATGAAGCTGTAGGTTCAATCTGTAATTTTCCTGCAAAAATATCTCCATCTACAACTGCTTTACCATGTAGGTACAAAAGTTCAGCTACTTTTATTTTACCTGTTACTTTACCTAATATATCAGCTTGTTTACCATCAATATCACCTTCAACAACACCTTCGGCACCAATTAAAATTTTTGCTTTTGCACTTAAATTGCCCTTCATAATACCATCGATTCGTATATCCCCATTACTTTGTACATTTCCAGTTATGGTTGTTCCTTTACCAATAATACTTGTAGAACCGGATTGTGTTTCGTCAAAAGATGACTTAGGCTTTAAGTTAAACATATTCTTTTAGGTTTTGAGGTTGAAAATTTTCATTTACTCATCACTATTTTCCACTTTAGGCAAATTCAGTTTATTGGTATCCAGCTTTGGGACTTCCCCATTAAGAACTTTTTGTAAATCATTAAAATACTGCTGTTTATAAATCAAAGCCTGTTCCATTGAATCTGTCCGCACTTTAAGAACTCTATACTCTTTTACCTGTTTTGCATTTCCATAGCCAACACCAGGTAAATAATATTTTAAGGGAGTAAATACAATTAAAGCAACTGTTAACCCCACCAATAAAACAAAAAGTGTACTTAAAACAATATAAACACTTATTCTGTTTAACTTAAATTTCACTACTTCCTCATAAGTATCCTCATTCATAACCACCAACCTGTAACGATTTCTTAACCGTTTTAATGTGTTGTTGGCGTCAAATTTTGCCATATTTTTTTTTCAGGGCAATAAAAGTAAGAAAAGAAGGCTGAAAAAGCAATAAACAGACAAAAAAGAGTATTTGTACTTAAGGCTATGAATTATTAGTATACGATTCCGTTTATCACTCACAAAAAATGACTAAAGTGCTATTTTGAAAGTACCTTTCTAAAATAAGTTAGTAAAAAATACCGATATTTATGCCTGTTATCTAACCTTTTGATTCATGCTGAAGAAATCCATTACATTTATTTTAATATTTTTTGTTTTTACTACATGTTTCCATAAAGCAATTGCACAGCCAACTTGGACAATTGACCCTTTTGGAAAAGAGAAAAAGCCTGAAAAATACGAGACCCGGAAATTGGGCTCTGAAAAAACTGCCGAAAAGAAATTCAGTACCTCAAGACATTTTATTCAAAATACCATAACTCACTATAACTATTTTTTTAATTCTAATAACAAAGTAAATGCTGTAGTTGAAAGGGCTAAATTGTCAAATAAAAATGATTATAGCAAACTGCTCCCTTTTTATCCATTTTCATTAGAAAATACTGCTGCACAAAAACAGGAACTTGATTCAGTTATTTACAAATGTACTGCAGGTATACTACTGCATGATTTACGAAACGACTGGATAGATAATATGTACCTGCTAATTGGTAAATCTTATTTTTACAGAAAAGATTTCGACTCCGCAGTAATGACTTTCCAATTTATTAATTATAATCTTTTCCCCCGTAAAAAGAAGGAAGATGACAATCGCGTTGTTGGAACTAATTCATCCGCCACGGGGAGCAATATTTCAATTGCCAATACTGAAAAAAGAAATTTTTTACAAAAGATCACAACCCTCCCTCCCAGCCGTAATGATGCTTTAATTTGGCTTACCCGATCATTAATTGAACAAAATGAATTTGGAGAAAGTGCCGGATTAATCAATACGCTACAAAATGATGCCAATCTACCAAAACGCTTACAAAACGATTTGGATGAGGTAGGGGCCTATTGGTATTTTAAGCAGGCAGGTTATGACAGTGCCGCAGTTCATCTTGAAAAAGCCCTATCTAATGCTGATGATAAACAGGATAAATCCCGCAGGGAATTTTTACTGGCACAGTTGTACGAAATGAACGGGCAAACTAAAAAAGCATCTGAGTATTATGGGAAAGCTTCTAACCATACTGTGGACCCATTGATGGATATTTATGCACGCTTGAATGATGCAAAAATGTACAAAAGCAGTGATAATTTGATAGAGCTAAATAACAGCATTGGTAATCTTTTAAAAATGGCAAAAAAAGATAAGTTTGAGGCTTATAGAGACATTGTTTATTATTCAGCTGCTGAGCTTCTGTTACAAAAGCCAGATACCAATACCGCCATCATTTATTTTGAAAAAAGTGTTAAGAATAACGAAAATAATATTACTTACAAGAACAAAGCGTTTTTACAATTAGGTGATATTGCCTTTAACCGCAAGCAGTATAAATTGGCTGCATCAATGTACGACAGCCTGCAAATGAGTGATACCACTTTTGCCGAAAACCTTACCAAAATACAAATAAGGAGAGCTGCCTTAACAAAAATAGTTGAGTTTATTACTAATATAGAAAGAGAGGACAGTCTGCAACGAATAGCTGCACTTTCCCCAGCAGAGCGTGAAACTTTTGTTAAAAAATTAGTGAAAAAACTCCGCAAGGAAAATGGATTAAAAGATGATGCAAATAATGCGGGTACAACTTCCTTAATACCGAACAATAAAAACAATCCTCCTGCGGATTTATTTGCTACAAATAACCTTAAAGGCGAATGGTATTTTTATAACAGCACTTTAAAAGCAAGGGGCTTCAATGATTTTAAAAGCAAATGGGGCAACCGTATTAATGTAGATAACTGGAGAAGAAAGGCTGCACTCGATCAAATTGTAAAAAATACTGTAAACAATAATCTTACAAATCAGGGTAATAACAATTCAAATAGTTCATCTGCATTACCTACAGAAATTACCTATGAAGTCTTAATGCAAAACCTACCCTTATCTGCTGAAAAAATCGACACCAGTAATATTATTCTGGCAGATAATTTATTAAACCTTGCAAAACTCTATCAAAATGAATTGGAAGATTATGAGGAAGCTATAAAAACTTATGAGCAATACTTAAAACGTTTTCCAAATAAATTAGCTGATGGGGAAATTTATCTTGGACTGTATTATTGCTATACTAAATTGGGTAATACTGAAAGAGCTAATCATTATAAAAATTTATTAAATACCAAATTTGTTAATACAAAGTCATGGCAAATATTGAATAATCCAACTGCATTAATTTCTAAAAACTCTGAAGCAACAAAAACTTATGAGAATATTTACAACTTATTTTTAGAAGGAAAATTTGATGAAGCTTTAATTCAAAAGAAAAAAGCGGATGTTCAATATGGAGTTAATTACTGGACTCCCCAGCTCCTTTATATAGAAGCATTATACAATGTAAAACAACGAAATGATAGTATAGCCATAATGGGTTTAAATACTATTATTCAAAACAACCCAACCTCCCCATTAAAAGAAAAGGCGGTTACAATGATAGATGTTTTAAAAAGAAGAAAAGAGATTGAAACCTATCTTACCAATTTAGAAGTAACAAGAGCTGAGGATGATAAAATATTATTTACAGATGACAAGCCGGTTTTAAAACAACAGGCACCAGTGGCAAAAAAAGCCCCTGCTAGTATTCAAAAAACAATAGTTGCACCGCCTTTAATAAAAGATACCATAGTAAATGCTCCTTTTTTATCAAGTGGTTCATTTATTATTAAAACGGATGCCCCACACACTGTTGTGATGCTTTTGGAAAAAGTTGATGGTGTATATGTTAATGAAGCCAAGAATGCCTTTAACCGTTATAATAAAGAAAACTATTATGGTCAATTAATAGAAATAACAAAAGATGCCTTAGACGCAGAACACAATATTTTGATCATTTCTTCTTTTATAGATGGCGCTGCTGCTTTAGAGTATTATGAAAAAATTAAAAAGTCAGCCGCCAGAGAAGTTTCATGGTTGCCGGCCAATAAATATTCTTTTTTTATTATCACAAAGGAAAACCTGCAAGTGCTAAAAACAAATAAGGATATTATTGGTTACAAAACCTTGTTAAATCAACAATATCCGGGCAAGTTTTAACACACTGCATTAATAATAAAATGCTGTAAAAAGTATCTTTATATTTATCCTTACTAAACATTACCTATAACTCATATTTATTTATGAATCGTTTTGTAAAATTTTTTTGGCAGTTATTCTTTGGAGGTTTGCTTTTTGTAATACTTTTATTATTGGGTGCAAATTTTGGATTATTTGGAAAAATGCCTTCAGTGTCTGAACTTGAAAACCCTGAAGCTGATTTAGCCAGTGAAATTTACACCAGTGATGGCCTGCTTATGGGTAAATATTATACCGAAAACAGAAGCGAAGTAAAGTATAATGAAATATCCCCCAACATTATTCATGCTTTAATTGCAACTGAAGATGAAAGATTTTATGACCACTCGGGTATTGATGCAGAAGCTTTGGGAAGGGTGGCATTTACTTTTGGTACTCAGGGGGGTGGCAGTACCCTTACCCAACAGGTGGCAAAAATGATGCTTGGGCAGGGTAAAGGAAATATTTTTGTTAGAGGAATACAAAAATTAAAAGAATGGATTGTAGCGGTAAAACTTGAACGGAATTTTACCAAAGAAGAAATTTTAACCCTCTATTTAAATAGGGCTCCCTGGGCAAATGTATTTGGTATCCGTAATGCATCCAGAATGTATTTTCAAAAAGAACCTAAAGATTTAAAAATTGAAGAAGCAGCAGTATTGGTTGGCATGCTTAAAGGTTATATATATAATCCAATTACACGCCCTAAAGCATCACTTGACAGAAGGAATACTGTAATAAATCAGATGGTGGTATGTAAACAAAAATTTCTAACCGAGGCTGAAGCTGCAAAAATAAAAGCAAAACCACTGATTACTAATTTTAAAAAGATTGATGAGAATATTGGTATAGCTCCTTATTTCAGAGATGCATTAAAAGATAAATTAAAATTATGGTGCTCTACCCATAACAATCTAAAAACAGGTGAACCTTATGATCTTATTAGGGATGGTTTAAAAATTTATACTACCATAAACAGCAAAATGCAGCAATATGCCGAAGAAGCTGTTGTGCAACATATGCCCCAAATTCAAAAAAAATTAGATGGTATCATGAAAAATAATAGTATCAGCATGTGGAAGGGTCATGAAGCTACTATTGAAGCTGCAATGAAATATACAGAAAGATGGAAACATATGGCAGAGGATGAAATTAAAATTGAGGATATAAAAAAATCATTTCATGTTCCGGTTAGAATGAAAGTATTTGCATGGAATGCAAAAAGAGAGAAGGATACTATTATGACGCCTTATGATTCCATAAAATATCATAAACAATTATTGCAAACTTCTTTTGCAGCAATGGACCCCAAAACGGGTGAGGTAAAATGCTGGGTTGGTGGTATTGATTATAAATGGTTCAAGTTTGACCACGTAACAACTAAAAGACAGGTAGGCTCTACAATTAAACCTCTTATTTATTCATTAGGTGTACAGGATGCGGGCTATAATCTTGCCACTGTAATACCAGGCGGCTTTGTACAATATGGCAAAGAGATGCGAACCTTTGCAGGAGGAGGAGGAACTTTAGCAAACTGTCTGGCATTTTCAAAAAACACTGCAGCCGTAAGAATTGCTAATTTAGTAGGAGTAAAAAGAGTAGTGGAATTTGCCAAAAGCTGTGGTATTAAGGCTGAACTCCCACCCTATATATCTCTTGCTTTAGGATCAGCAGAAATTCCAATGTTAGAAATGTTACAGGCATATACCATGTTTCCCAACAGAAGTTTTAATACCGAACCAATTATGGTAACAAGGATTGAAGATAAAAGTGGTAATATATTACAGGAGTTTGTTCCTGAATCTAAGCAGGTAATGAGTGATGCATCAGCATTTACTATGGTTCAACTAATGCAGGGAGTTGTAAAATTTGGTACTGCTGCCAGGCTTAACAGTTACAATATCCCAGTAGAAAAAGCAGGTAAAACCGGTACCACAAATGATAATGCCGATGGTTGGTTTATTGGTTATACACCAGAATTATTAGCCGGAACATGGGTGGGATGTGAAGATCCTTTTATTAGAATTTATACTGGAACTTCGGGTGGTAATGAAATGGCAGCACCTAAATGGGGGATTTTTATGAGTAAGGTTTATGCAGATAAAAAATTAGGATATGGTAAAGTAAAAGAATTTGAAAAACCTGTTTCATCTGGTAATGAAGAATTATCAGCAGATTCAGACTGGAGCAGTTTATTTAACCAGGGTGACAGTACCTCAGTGGATGAAGGCAATGGCGATGCTGGAGATTTTATTAATGACCAAATAAAAGATGAAATACAAAAAGAAAATATCCCAATTGAAAGCGAAATTAAAAAAGCACTTCCAGATTCAATACCTGTTTCCAATGGAGCTAAGGAGAAAAATAAAGCAGAAGAAAAGAAAGATCCAAAAGCTTTATTACCTGCAGTAAAACCTATTGTTGATAAAAGTAAAAAGCCCGTTAAACAGGATAAAAATAAGAATGATAATTAAAGGTTATTACTTTTTCCAAATAAACTTAATCACTTTAAATAAAAGCATACAAATAATTGCCCCTGAAAAGGCTATACCCATATCTTTTTGTGCATCCCATACATCTCCCTGGCTGCCTAAATAAGCTACCCCTTCTTCAGGATAAAATACATCGACAACCAACCATTCTATTAATTCATAAGCAGCACTGAAGGACATTGTTATTTCCACAGGCAAAACCCAGCAAACCCAATCGGGCCAATGCATATAATTTTTAAAATAATCCCTCATTGGGTAGGCCAGCATAAAGCCAAAACAAAAATGCACTATTCGGTCATAATAATTTCTGTTTAAATTAAAAGTATCTTTCAACCAGTAGCCAAATGGATTTTCGGCATATGTATATTCGGCTCCATAAATGTGCAAAAGTATATACACAAAAAACAGCGTGTAGCTCAAATCACTAAACCTGAATTTTTTGTATGTAAAAATCATACAGCATATAAAAATAACAGTAAGCACATTTTCGGTAACCCAGTTTGATCGGTTGGTGGTATTAATAAATGTAACTGCCCAACATATAAAAAATACTACCAGGTAAATTTTAAGCAAATGATTTTCCTTAAATGTCTTTCTATCAGAACTAACTGCAGTTGAAAAATTCATAAAAATACATAATGAGTTAAGAATAGTGTATTAAATAATAAAATCAATTTTATTATTTCCTAAAAAAATTTTGGTAAAAAAAAGGTTCAAAATTAATTGAACCCTGCTTAATTATTTTTATTATTAATAATGTATTAATAATTCCTTGCTTTCATTTCCACCCTGCGGTTTTTGGCACGTCCTGCAGCAGTTTTATTGTCTGCAACAGGAGTATCTTGTCCATGTCCGGCAGCAATCATTTTGCTTTCATCAACACCTTTGCCTTTTAAATAAGTTTTAACTGCATTAGCCCTGTTTTCACTTAAAGTTTGATTTTTCTCAGGTTTGCCTTGCGTATCAGTATAACCGTCAACATCAAGCATTAACGTTTTATCGGCTGCCATAATTGATGCAACTTCATTCAAAGCTTTATATGATTTTGGCAAAAGCTTAGCACTTCCTGATTCAAAGAAAATATTTTTAGCAGCATAATTTATTTTATCTATAACCGCTTGAGCAATTACAGGGCAACCAAAATTGCTGGCGGGACCTGCTTCGTTAGGGCATTTATCCTCTTCGTCATTTACACCATCTTGATCAATATCAGGTATAGGGCAACCTTGATAACGTGCAACACCTTTTACAGTTGCACATTTATCCTGCTCATCATTAATTCCATCGCCATCTGAATCAGGAATAGGACAACCCTGGTATTTTGCTAAACCGGCTACTGTAGGACATTTATCGTCTGTATCAGTAATACCGTCGCCATCTTTATCAGGACATCCTTGCAAAGAAGCTATTCCAGCAACATCGGGGCATTTATCATTTACATCCAATACACCATCACCATCCCTATCTTTTGGCACTTCAATTACTACAACAGGAGGGACAACTACGGGCATGATAACGTCTTTCTTTTTACCAATATTACCTGCAATGCCAAAACTATGATATAAATGATACGCTGCATTTTCAGTAATGGGAATTCTATATTGAGAATTAATTAAAATAAATGCATCATCAAAAAGATTTACCTGTAAACCCAAACCAACCGGAGCAATTGCTGCATAATATCCTTTGTATTTGGAGGCACCTGCACCTATCGTAATAAAAGGACTTATCCAATAATGATCAGTCATCAATTTAATATTTGCAGTAGTAACCGCTTCTAATAAAAGAAAATTTTGGCTGGTCAATGCTTTTCCAGGAACCGGATAATCTAAAAATGATGCTGAAATAGAAGATTCAAAATCAACATGGCTGCTTAAGCCCTTAATATAACTTACAGCAAGTCCGGCAGCCATATCTTTGGTTTGTTTCCATTGCTTGGTTTGCAATACATTAGATATACTTGTAGACCGGATGCTTGAGGCTGATTTAAAATCATTGAATATAAAATGCACGCCCAATGCCGAACGCTTTTTGTAATCATTTTGACCGAAGCTATTAATTAACAAACCAATAGCCAGTAATGACAATAAGATTTTCTTCATATTTGTTAGTTTACTTAATTATGGCAAAAATACCTTCTTACATTCAAAACGTAAAATAATTTACGCACATAATTGAAAGGAACTGCGGTTATAAAAGAAAGTTAGGGGTAAAAAATAGCATATCAACCCCCTTTTTGAGGCATTTTACCCAAAACTTCAACTTTAACACGTGTTAATCCAGATGATACGTACCCTAATTTTACAGCTGCAGCCCTGGTAAGATCAATAATTCGTTTCATTTTCGGATGAAGCCTGTCGTTGGTTTTTACAATTACAGAACGACCATTTCTCAAATTAGTTACTTTAATCCAGGTGCCTAATGGTAAAACATTACAGGCACAGGTAAATTTAGCCTGACTGAAAATTTCTCCATTAGCAGTTTTTCTGCCATTAAATTTATTGGAATAAAAGCTGGCCATGCCATATAAAACCCTTTTTGATTTTGCAGCACTTACTTTTGAAACAGTATCTGCCTGCTGTGCAAATACCCCAGACACCATAATAAATAATGATATTGCAATAAAGATTACAAATGGAACAAATGATCTGTTATTTATTAGATTCAATAGAATGTGATTTTTAAAATAAATGTAAGCAGTCTGTATTAATTCAATCAACACTTAATTATTTGTAAAATATCTTTCTCTTAAAATTTTATCTTCCCCATAAATATCATCAAAAAAAATTATTTTACCCTTTTTACCTTCACAACTAAAGTAACGGATAAAAATAGGTATTTTACTTTTTAAATCTATTCTATGCCTTTCCTTGTGCGCAACCCAGTTTTTTATTGAGTCTGTATTGTATTTTAATATTTCAGAATTTTTTATATTAAAACTATCATTTCTAGCAATATAAAAAGCAAGCTTTTCCCATTCCTGAACCCGTACACAACCATGGCTTAGTGCCCGGGATGCGTTCTTAAAAAGATAACGTTGATTTGTATCATGTAAATAAACAGCATATGGATTATTAAAATTAAATTTAAAAATACCTAAAGCATTATTATCGCCACTGGCCTGCATAACTTTATAAGGTATTCCCTTTGAATAATTACTCCAGTTAATTGTATTCCCATCGATAGTTTCTCCTTTACCATTTACCAATTTTAACCCAAGTTTTGCTAAATATCCCGGATTATTTTTAAGTTTAGGCAAATATTGCTTTGTAATAATGCTTGTTGGTACCGTCCAGGTTGGATACGTTACCATATCAGTTATTTCGCTGTTTAGCAAAGGAGTTCTGGTTTCTGGTTTGCCACAAATTACCCGGGATGATAAAACTATGGTATCATGCTCAATAACTGTTAAGTAGAAGGCTGGTAAATTCACCCAAATATATTTTTCGGGCATGCTATCAGGTAATTGTTTATACCGATCTAATGTTATGGCAATTCGTTTAAAACGTTCCATATCATTAGCATTCATAATTTTCAAGAGGGATACTGTAATTTTTCCATCAGGTTTAAGTCCCTTTAGCTTTTGAAATTTCTTAACCGCTTCATTTAATTGTGAAGAATCAGGAAGTTTATCAGTAAAACCAATTGCATTATTTTCATTTAATCTTTTTTGTAAATTTTTTATAAAGTAAAGAGAGTCTTTTACATTACTTTTTTTATATGGAAAAGTAACGTAAGTATACCTGCGTCTGTCCATACTATCCAAAAATAATTGCAACCCATTTTTTAATTCCCAATATCCCCTATGAACAGGTTGAAGTAAATTTAAAAGCTGTGAGAATTGTTTTTCTTCAGATAAACGATTAAGTGTTTTTATATAAAAATCAGTTGGTAATATTGCATTTTTATTTATTGTTATACTATCTGACTGTATCCGTCCTTGTTTTAAATCTTTTATTATACGCATAAATGCATCAGTAAACAAAAGATCGGCTTTAGTCCATAGTATAGGATCCATTTTTCTAAGTGAATCTGTATCTAATTTATTTTTTAATGATTTTAGGGAAATAAAATGATAATCCTTTGGAAACAACCCTGCCTGTTCTGCATGGCCAATAAAATTTAATAAAGTATCTGCTAATGGGTGCCATTTTTCCTTACTACTCCATAAAGGAAAATAATTAACTGAAATATAAAAACTGTTAACTATTGCGGAAAGATTCATTTGTATACTATCATCAATTTTACCATCATTATTTAAAGAAAACTCTAAAATTTCTTTTAGATTTTCACTTGCCTTTATATCCATTAACTCAGGGTCCACTACCCTTTTTTTATCTGCTGGTTCATCGGTGCTGTTGCATGATATTATAAACAAACACAAAACAAAAAAGGTAATTTGAAGACAAGTTTTTTTTGTATAAAACATAATCAGTTTAAAATATTTGTAACTTCAAGGATTGTTAAGTTTTCCGGTAGATCTGTAAGAAGAATTTATATGAACAAGATAACACATGTGTTTCAATTAAAGTTCATTTATTATACAGTTTTTTTATTAACATGTTCTATTTTATCTGCTCAGGATACTTCTTTAAATAAATCCTGCCATTTGTATACACGCTACCTACCTCAGTTTCAGAAGACAGTAAGAAAAACCCAGGAAAATCAAATGATTAATTTAAATAACACAGAAGAATTGGATATGACTACCGGTTTTGATAATTTCACTGATATTGCCAACCTTTGTTAATTGATTTGCAAGAAGATATTTTATAAAAATGTTTGTTGTTGAAAAAAGTAATGGTACACTATGGCTTTTATGATTTGAATTCCGAATTGTAAAATTACAATTTATCTAAAATTAATGTTTTTGTAATTCTAGAAATAGTTTTTGTAATACTTGAAAATTCAAAAAAATAAAAATGATGATAACAGACAGTTTAATTGAATTTTTGAAAGAGACCTTAACAAACTCATTGTAGAAATTAATTTGTATGAAGACGAAAGCAGCCTTTGGATTACAAAAGAAGGTATAAGTAATTCAGCAGGAAATCTTTGTCTGCATTTAATAGGAAACCTCAACCATTTTATTGGTGCGTTACTTGGCAATACCGGCTATATCAGAGAAAGAGAAAAAGAATTCAGCTTAAAATATATTCCAATTAAAGATTTAGTAAGTAGTATTGAAAATACTATTATTACTGTAAAGAAAAGTTTAACTAAATTATCAGCTATTGATTTTGAAAAGAACTTTCCTGTAGAAGTTTTTGGAAAGCCATTAACCACGGGATTTATGCTGCTTCACCTTGCAACGCATTTAAATTATCATTTAGGACAAATTAATTATCATCGCCGTTTATTGACCTAATTAATTATTCTTTTAATCTTGTTTTCAAGCATCATTAAATCTGCCAACACAAAAGCAGTAACCGCTTCCAGCACAACTGGTACTCGCAATGTAATACACAAATCATGTCTTCCTTTTATAGAGAAGTTTTCTATCGTATTGGTTTCCCAATTTAATGATTCCTGTTCTTTTGGTGTTGATGAAGTGGGTTTAATTGCAATTCGGAAAACAAATTCATTACTGTTGGTTAATCCGCCAACAACACCACCCGCATGATTGGTTTTTGTTTTACCTGTTACATCAGTAATAACATCATTATGTTTGCTGCCAAACATTTTTGTTGCTGCGAAGCCGGTTCCAAATTCAATGCCACGTACAGCAGGTATTGCAAACACGGCATGACTGATTAAAGATTCAACAGAATCAAAAAAAGGTTCGCCTAACCCCACAGGCAAATTATTTACACGGCATTCAATAATTCCGCCAATACTATCTTTTTCATCAATTGCTTTTTGTAACCCCTTATCAATATCTGTATCACCACCAATTTCTAAAATAGTAGCTTCAACCTTTATTTTATTTAATATCTTTTTTGCAACAACTCCTGCAGCAACTAATGACACAGTAAGCCTACCGCTAAAATGTCCGCTACCTCTATAATCTTCAAAGCCGCCAAATTTTTTCTGTGCTACAAAATCAGCATGACCGGGTCGTGGAAAAGCTCTTTGTTTGTCATAATCACCGCTTCTTGTATTATTATTTTCAAATAATATTGTTAGTGGTGCACCCGTAGTTTTTCCATTAAACCAACCAGTAATAATTTTAGGAATATCATCTTCTTTTCTGGGCGTTGTTCCCTTTGTTCCACCTTTTCTTCTTTCTATATCTCTAAAAAAATCTTCGACAGATAATTCAATTCCTGCAGGACATCCATCAATAGTTACACCTGCACATTCACCATGCGATTCACCAAAAATATGTACCCGGAAAATACGTCCAAAAGAATTCATTGTATAAGTTTAATTTATCAAAGATACATCACAGTTCAATAATTTTAAATGCTCATAAAACTCAGGATATGATTTATTTACTGCTTCCGCTTCTTCAATTATAGTTTCTCCCTCTGCTTTTAAGGAGACAACTGCACATGCCATTGCAATTCTATGATCGTGCCGGGAATGTACAGTTGTACCTTTTAAACCTTTACCCCCATTAATCATCATCATATCATCCTGCAATGTAATCTCCACTCCCATTTTTGCAAACTCTTCCTGTAATGTTAATGCCCTGTTACTTTCTTTATGTGCTAAACGGCTAACCCCTTCAATAATAGTTGTACCAATACAATAAGATGCTAATGCAACTAAGGGTGGAAACAGGTCGGGGCAATCAGTCGCATTAAAATGAAATGGTTTTAAAGTTAAAGGTGGGCTAACCATAATTTGCTTTTCTTCTATAGAAATGTTGCTGCCGCAATCTATTAATGCTTTTAATATTGCTTTGTCTGCCTGTGTTGAAAATATATCTAATCCAAGTACTGCAATTGCACCTGCAAAACAACCTGCAACTAATAAAAAAGCGGCGCCACTCCAATCTCCTTCTACTGTGTAACTAATTTGTTTATTTGTTATCTGGCTCTGTGGTTTAATGGTGAAGGATTCGTAATTATTATTCTCCACATTATAACCAAAATGGTGCATCACATGTAAAGTCAAATCAATGTAAGGTTTGCTTTTTAAATTATTAACAGTTATAGTTACATTTTCTGTTGCTGCTTTTGCAAAAGCAAACAATAAGCCAGTTAAGAATTGAGAACTCAATGAACCGTCGATGGTAATATCCTTTGGTTGTAATGGCCCTTTTATTTTTAAGGGTAACATTCCGGTATTTGATTGCACCTTAATATTCAATTGTGGAAATATTTCATCGAAAAAATCCATAGGACGTTTAAGCAAACTTCCTGTGCCGGTAATGCTAAAATACTGATTACTTAAAGCCGCAATTGGAGTAAACATACGGATGGAAAGGCCACTTTCACCACAGTTAATTGTCTCTGCTAAATCATCTGCCAAAGTCAGTGGTTGTAAAGTGCCTGAAAATTTTGTACCGGTTATTATTATTTCACAACCGGGTTTTTCAAATATTTTTGCACCTAATTTTTGTATTATACTAAGTGCTGCTAAATCATCATTGCTTTTCCCGGGATTAAAAATTATTGTTTCTCCATCATGCAGTAATGCAGCAGCACAAATCCTTTGCATGGAGCTTTTGCTTGCAGCTGCAGTTAATGTTCCGTTTAATACGGAAGGTTTTATTAAAACTTTCACTATAATATTTCTTTTAAATGATTGTGCAATTCGTCCAGTTTTATAGATTTAACTGTTGCATCCCCAATTTTATTTAAAAAAATAAAATTAATTTCGTTTCTGTTTCTTTTTTTATCCATTTTCAACACCTCAAATACTTGTTCGTACTCCGTTTCAATATCAACAGGTAAATGATACTTAGCAAGTAATTTTATAATTCTTATGGCCTCATTAAAATGAAACCCATTTATCTGTTCCGATAAATTACATGCAGCTGCCATACCAATACTTATTGCATGCCCATGGGGTAAATGATGCAAATTTTCTATTGCATGTCCAATAGTATGACCAAAGTTTAGCAGTTTTCTCTCTCCCGTTTCAAACTCATCACTTATAACAACTTTAGTTTTTATTGCCACATTTTGTTCAATAAGGTCTGCCAGTAATGTTTCATCTGCTTTATAAGCATGTAACGAATATTTTTCAAGTTTAGCAAAAAGAATTGCATCTTTTATACAAGCATGTTTTATTATTTCGGCAAAACCATTTATCCATTCTTCATTAGGCAAAGATTGTAACAATGAATAATCATACAATATAAACTCCGGTTGTTTTATTAAACCAACTAAATTTTTATACAACCCTGAATCAACGCCGTTTTTGCCGCCTATAGCGGCATCAACCATGGCTAAAATTGTTGTGGGTACAAATCCAAATTTTAACCCTCTCATATACACACTGGCTGAGAAACCAGTAATATCTGTAATTACCCCACCACCAACACCAACTATAAATGTATTCCGGTCTGCTTCCAATAAAATCAACTGATCTATAATAAAATCAACCGTAGCCTGTTGTTTATAAGCTTCCCCTGCTTTTATTACAATTGTTTTCCATCCCTCAAATTTTTGCTGATATAATTTAAAAATATTTTCATCGGTGATTAAAACGGTATTTTCTTTACCAGTTAAATTATCCAAATAAGAAAATGTTGTATCAAAATAATAGGTTATAATTTTACCTGAAAAATTATTCTCAATTTTAGTCATAAACAAGCAGTTAAATTTATTTTAGCTATTCATAATATTATTCTGATGGTTAATACTTTCTAAATGTATTGCATCAAAATACTTGGTTATAAATTCTTTACTTAAGCCCAACTGATCTCCTTTTCTGTATGCTTTTTCTAAAATTTCATTCCATCGGCTGGTTTGTAAAATAATAATATTATTATTCTTTTTATATTCACCAATTTTATCTGCTATTTTCATTCGCTGTCCCAAAATTGTCATTAACTCATCATCTAATTGATTGATTTGCTCACGCAAAGTTGCTAATGCTGTTAAAAATTCTTTCTCATCAGTGTTTTCATGGCGCCAAACAAGTGCCTCCAACATTTCTGTTAATCGTTCTGGAGTTATTTGTTGTTTCGCATCACTCCATGCTTTATCAGGATCTATATGACTTTCAATCATCACACCATCAAAATCAAGATCAATACTTTTTTGAGCAATAGATTGCAACATAGTTCTGTTACCGCAAATATGTGATGGATCGCAAATTAATGGCATCTCCGGGAACCTGCGTTTCATTTCAATAGGCAAATGCCACATAGGTGCATTTCGATATTCTGTATTACCGTAAGATGAAAACCCGCGATGTATCATTCCTACCTGCCTGATACCAACTTTTTGTAAGCGTTCTATACCCCCTGTCCACAATTCCAGATCTGGATTGATTGGATTTTTAATCAGCACCGGAATATCAACACCTCGTAATGCTTCAGCAACTTCCTGTACGCTGAAAGGGTTTACAGTTGTTCTTGCGCCAATCCAAAGCATATCCACATCAAACTGCAATGCATCCTGTACATGTTTTGCAGTAGCCACTTCAACGGTAATGGGTAGCCCCGTAATTTTTTTTGCATTAGCCAACCAGGGTAACCCTTTAGTACCAATACCTTCAAATAATCCGGGCTTGGTACGTGGCTTCCAAATGCCGGCACGTAAAATATCTACTTTACCGGTTTTCGCAAGTCGAGTAGCGGTTTCCAGCATTTGTTCTTCAGTTTCGGCACTGCACGGGCCGCTGATGATTAATGGGCGCTTGCTCCATTTGGTTTGCATTAAATCTTTCATCGATTGAATTTCTGTTTGCATGATTATTAATTATTAATATTTTTTGTTCATAGCTTATACAATAAAATTTTATATCAATTGTATTAATTATTCCAATCACCAATTCCCATTTCAAATTTTATCTCCCCTTTTCCATACAACCCAACTTCTTTCCATCCCTGCATTCTATAAAATTTTTCTGCTCTTGTATTGGGCGATGTACTTAACCATACCCTTTCCTTTTGCTGAATAAAATACCAATCCAGCATTGTATTATGTAAGATTTTACCAATTCCTTTTCCTTCAAAACCAGGATGCACAAATAATGCCCAAATATTATTATCAATTAAATCAGCAATGGCAAATCCAACAATTGTGCTATCAACTTCGCATACCCAGCCTTTTCCCCGTAATGTTAAATATTCAACACAATCTTTATCGGTAACCAATCCCGGATTACTTAATACGTTTTCTTTTACAGCATTTCTCAGTACCTGTATTTGTTTAATGTCATTTGTCACTGCATCTCTAAAAATCATAACTACTTATTTTAAAATTCTTTTTATTTTATTCGCATTCTCCATCAACTCAATCAAATATTCCATATTTTCTTTTTCAAGGCTGGCTTTAAATTTTCTTAATTGCGAAATATGTTCATTTAATACATCCAATACATTTTCTCTGTTTTGCATAAAAATGGGTGCCCACATTGCCGGATTACTTTTTGCCAAACGAACAGTGCTTTCAAAACCTCCTCCTGCCATTTCAAAAATAGCATCCTCCTCTTTTTCTTTTTCAAGTACTGTATTGGCCAAAGCAAAGGAAGTGATATGTGATATATGGCTCACATATGCTGCATGAATATCATGATTAACAGCATCCATATATATATTATGCATTCCTAATCCAGTATAAATATTTTCCACTTTTTGTAAAATTTCCTCATCGCACTTTTCTTTTTCACAAATCACACAAGCTCTTCCTACAAAAGCTCCTTTGATTGCTGCTTCCGGGCCACTGTATTCCGTTCCCCACATAGGGTGTGTTGCCACAAACTGTTTACGCATTGGATGATTTTTCAATGCATTGCAAAGTGCAAATTTGGTGGACCCCGCATCAACAACTATTTGTTTGTGGGTTATTAAATCCATTATTTGCAATATTACGGGTATAGTAGAATCAACAGGGATTGACACATAAATAAAATCACTTTTTTTTACAGCTTCTTCCAAAAGCAATGCTTCGTCAATTAGTCCCAACTCCAAAGCTTTTGTCAAACTGTTAATTGATCTGCCCACACCAATTAATTTTTTAGCAATCCCCTTTTCTTTCAATGCCAATGCCATTGAACCTCCGATTAAACCAACACCAACAACTGTTACAGTCATAAACATTAATTATTAATTCCTGATTCTTTTAATTGCTTCTTCTATATTTTCTTCCTTACAACATAAACTTACCCTTACATATTTATTTCCAGCATTACCAAAAATTCCGCCGGGGGTTATAAATACATTGGAGTTGTACAATACTTCATCGCTTAACTCGTATCCATCCTTATATTTAGCCGAAATAGTAGCCCACACAAACATTCCTGCCTGATTTTTTGAATAAGTACATTGCAGTAAATCCAGTAATTCAAAAACTTTTTCCCGCCGTTCTGCATAAATTTTATTTACTGAATCGTGCCAGTCTTTTTCCAATTCTAATGCTTTTACTGCTGCCAGCTGCAACGGCAAAAACATTCCACTATCCATATTACTTTTAAATCGCAGCACTTCATCAATTCTTTCTTTTACACCACATAAAACACCAATTCTCCAGCCGGCCAAATTATGTGATTTACTTAAAGAATTTAATTC
>JAYUTC010000400.1:0-2929 GCA_043755395.1 Ferruginibacter sp. | reverse complement strand
AATCGGAGCTTGCACCCATGGAGGACAGGAGTGCCTTTCGTCTTTCAGTTACCGCTCCCGAAGGTACTTCTTACGATGCTATGGATAAATACATGGACAAATTGGTTACCCTTGTGTTAGACTCTGTACCCGAAAAAAAATATGTGGTTAATATGACTGCCCCTAGTTTTGGGGGTGGTGGAAGTGCCAACTCGGGATTTGTAAGAGTAGTATTAGCCGAACCTAAAGATAGAAAGAAAAGCCAGCAGGATATTGTTAACCTTATCAATAAAAACTTACCCAGGTACAATGAAGGAAGGGCATTTCCAATACAGGAACAAACTATTTCCGTTAATCGCCGGGGGGGCTTGCCTGTACAATTTGTAATTGAGAATAATAATTTTGATAAATTATCCAAAGTGCTTCCTAAATTTTTAGAAGAAGCTGCAAAAAGTAAAGTTTTTCAGGGTGTTGATGCTGATTTAAAATTTAATAAACCGGAATTAAGATTAAACATTGACCGGTTAAAAGCAAGTCAATTGGGAGTTTCAGTTCAGGATATTTCCGAAACAATGCAACTGGCTTTTAGTACCAGAAGGCTTGGGTATTTTATTAAAGATGGAAAGCAATACCAGGTAATAGGCCAGGTAGAAAGAAAAGACAGGGACGACCCTTCTGATTTAAAAAATATTTATTTACGAACAAGCAAGGGTAACTTAATAAGCCTTGATAATGTAGTTTCCTTTACTGAAGATGCAACCCCTCCAACAATATATCATTTTAACCGCTATAAATCAGCAACAATATCAGCTGGCTTAGCTCAGGGTAAAACAGTTGGTGATGGTATTAAAGAAATGGAAAGCATTAAAGCTAAAATATTAGATGAAAGTTTTAATACTGCACTTAGCGGTTCCTCAAGAGATTTTGCAGAAAGCAGCAGTAATATAAGTTTTGCTTTTATGCTTGCACTTGTACTTATTTTTTTAATTCTGGCTGCACAATTCGAAAGCTTTATCGATCCCTTTATTATCATGTTTACCGTTCCACTTGCAATTGCCGGTGCTGTTTTATCCCTTTGGATTTTTGGACAAACATTTAATATTTTTTCGCAGATTGGTATGATTATGCTGATTGGATTAGTTACTAAAAATGGAATTTTAATTGTTGAGTTTGCTAACCAAACCCAGTTAAAAGGAATGAAAAAAGGCGAAGCAGTTATTTATGCTGCTTCACAAAGATTAAGGCCAATTTTAATGACAAGTCTTGCAATGTCACTTGGTGCTTTACCCTTAGCATTATCCTTAGGGGATGCCGCTACAAGCCGTATCCCATTAGGCATTGTAATTGTAGGAGGAATTTTATTTTCATTAATACTCACTTTGTTTGTAATACCTGCAATGTACTCTTACCTTTCTTCAAAGAAAAAGAAGAGTGCTTTGGATGAACTGGAACAAACAACCTCATTAGTATAAATTTTTTAGTTTGATGAAGACATTTATTTTAATAACCTGCATTATTGGTTTATCAATTGCCCCCATACAAAAAATTTTTACACAAAAAAAATTAACTGCCGGGGAAGCAATAGCCATAACACTTAAAAATAATTACGATATTGAATTACTTCGTAACGATTCGGCCTCCTATGCCTTAGATAAATCATTTGCCAAAGCTGCTTTTTTACCAAGGCTTAATGCCAACACAGGAATTGTGTTTAATAATAATAACCAAAATCAAAAATTTTCTGACGGTACTAAGAGGGAACGAAATGGAGTACGGTCAAATAATTTTAATGCCGGGGTACAATTAAACTGGATATTATTTGACGGCTACAAAATGTTTGCCACAAGAGATAAACTGGCTGAGTTTGTAAAATTGGGTGAATTGAATATTAAAAACCAGATGGTAACTTCTGTTGCTGCTGTTTTAATAAATTATTATAATATTGTTCATAAAAAACAACAGCTTAAAGCCATTGAAGAATTAATGAGCATCAATGAAGAAAGAGTGAAGCTTGCTGATAAAAAATTAAGTGTTGGCCTTGGTGCCAAGCCGGAGTTATTGCAGGCAAAAGTAGATTTGAATGCTCAAAAAGCTGCCCGTTTAAAACAACAAACATTAATAGTGCAGTTGAAAGAACAATTGAACCAGCTGATGAATGTTTCATTAAACACCAGTTATGATGTATCAGACAGCATTACTATTAATAATGCAATATTATTACCGGATGTTATGAATGGTGTTGAAAATACTAATCCCTCTCTACTGCTTACTAAAAAAAATATCGACATTAACTATTTAACTTTAAAAGAAAGAAAAGCAGAACGCTTTCCTGTATTATCATTCAATTCAGCTTACAATTATTCCAGAACTGATAATAAAGCAGTTGTAAATCCATTTACCCCTTTATTCAGCAGAAATAATGGTTTTAATTATGGATTGGGCGTTACCATACCTATTTTAAACGGATACAATACAAAACGTCTTATTCAGCAAACCCAATTAGATATAGATTATTTAAAACTATCCTATCAAAATCAAAAAGCAAAAATTGATGTAGGTATAAGTACTGCTTTTTATGATTATGAATTACAGAAACAGGCTTTAGGACTTGAGGAAGAAAATATTTTACTGGCAAAAGAAAATGTTATGATTGCATTAGAACGTTTTCGTCTTGGTGTATCTACTTATTTAGAATTAAGAGAAACTCAAAAAAGTATTGAAGAAGCGTATTTTCGTTTATTATCTGCCCGCTATAATACCAAACTTGCCGAAATAGAGTTGATGAGGTTGAAGGGAGATTTGGTAAAATAATTCCTTTAATAAAATCTTTTATGTCTGATGTATTTCCATTTAATCATGCTATTGTGAATTTCACAGAAAATTAGTTAAATATGTTATTTTTGATACAAATAAATAAAATATGAATCCACTTGTAGGCATAATTATGGGC
>JAYUTC010000399.1:0-7332 GCA_043755395.1 Ferruginibacter sp. | reverse complement strand
GAGGCCTGTTTTTTTATTAACAGTAATAAAATTAATGTGTATATCTATTTACATAATTGAAAAGTATAAACAGGGTTACCTTTTTTTCTTTAAAGTATAAACATTATTAAATCAGTGGTTTTATAAATGTTACATAAAATACAATAAATAAAAAGGCCTGTTTTTAATCTAAACCTATTCATTCTAATTTTTAAATAAGATAGAAAAAATTAATTAAATCTGAAATGCTAAAGTAATAGAAAACTGTAAGCGTATCTTTTACACATTATTTTATAAAATCTCTCTGGTTTACTGATTTTTCCATTTATATTGCGCCTTCATAAAAGAAAATGAAAATGAGTTTTACCAATTTTAGTGTTCCGTATTCTATTAATGAAAATTACAGTAAGAGAATTGCTTATTTTTCAATGGAGTTTGCCATACATCAGCCATTAAAGATTTATAGCGGAGGTTTAGGTTTTTTGAGTGGTTCTCATATGCGTAGTGCCTATGAATTGCGTCAAAATTTAATTGGAATTGGTATTTTATGGAAATACGGCTATTATGACCAGGCCCGTAATCAGGATCAAACCTTGCAGGTACAATGGAACGAAAAAATTTATAATTTTTTAGAAGATACCGGAATAAAATTTCAAATTCAAATTCATGAACATCCTGTTTGGGTAAAAGTCCTTTATTTAAATCCCGAAACATTTAAAAGCGCTCCCTTATTTTTATTAAGTACCGATTTGCCTGAAAATGACTATGTATCCCAAACAATAACCCATCGTTTATATGATGCTAATGTAGCCACAAAAGTGGCTCAATTTATTTTATTAGGTGTTGGCGGTGCAAAATTAATTGATGAACTGAATTATAACCCTGATTTGTATCATTTAAATGAAGCACATGCAATAAGCGCCGCTTTTTATTTGTATAAAAAATATGGAAACGCAGAGGAAGTTAAAAAAAGAATGGTTTTTACCACGCATACGCCGGAAGAAGCAGGTAATGAAAAACATGATATTTTTCTTTGTGAAAAAATGAGTTATTTCTGTGGAATGAAATTAGATGATGTTAGAAAACTAACTGGAATGGAGGGGGATTTGTTTAATCATTCTTTAGCAGCTTTACGATTTGCAAAATTGGCAAATGGAGTAAGCCAGTTACATGGGGAAGTAAGTAGAAATATGTGGAGTAAGTACAAAGATATTTGTGAAATAAAAGCTATTACAAATGCGCAAAACTGGCATTATTGGTCAGATAAGCAATTGTATAACTTTATGAATGAGAACAATATTGCCGGATTTGACGATAGAAAAAATTTTTTAAAGAAAAGGGCTTTTGATGTTGTAGCAGACCAAACGGGTAAACTATTTAAACCTGATGTATTTACAATTGTGTGGGCACGAAGATTTGCCGGATATAAGCGGGCAGAATTAATTACAAGAGATGAAGAAAGGTTTGAAAAATTACTGGCCAGCAAAAAATATCCTGTTCAAATAATATGGGCAGGAAAGCCTTATCCTGTTGATTATCCGGCAATCAGCGATTTTAATAATCTAGTTCACCTGAGTAAAAAATATGATAACGTTGCAGTTTGTACAGGTTACGAATTGGGGTTAAGCAAACGTTTAAAGCAAGCCTCTGATCTTTGGTTAAATAATCCACGTGTGCCTAGGGAGGCAAGTGGTACAAGTGGTATGACTGCAGCAATGAATGGTGCAGTTAACTGTAGTACTAATGATGGATGGATTTGTGAATTTATTAATCATGGTAATAATGGTTTTGTTGTTCCTCCCATTGATTATGAAAATATAAGTGTTCATGAACAGGATGAATATGATCTAAATAAATTGTACGAAATATTAGAAAATCAGGTGTTACCGCTTTATTATGATAATCATGAAGTATGGAGACAGATAGTTTACAATGGAATGCGAGATGTCCGTTTTCAGTTTGACAGTAACCGTATGGCAAAAGAGTATTATGAAATACTATATAAATAAATTTAAGGGCTTTGGTAAAATAAAGCCCTTTATTATTGAACCATTTATAAAAGAATTACGTTAGTTGTATTATGCAACGCATATTTGTAATTACTTTATCTTTTGCTGCTGTATATCTTTTACTTACATGTAAAAAGCAAATTACTCAAGGTTATACCTCAGTACCGCCACAGATAAATGCCGGTATTTATAAAAATTACCTTGCCCTTGGGGATTCTTATACCATTGGTCAGTCAGTATCTTTAATTGAAAGATTTCCTACGCAAACGCTAAGCATACTTTTAAAAGATAGTATTAATTTTAATGCTCCAGAATATATTGCCGTAACAGGTTGGACAACAACAAATTTGATTAACAGTATTAATTCGGCGCCTCCTTCAAAAACTACTTACGATTTTGTATCCTTGTTAATTGGTGTAAACAATCAATATCAGGGACGTAGTTTAGCAGAATATACTTCAGAGTTTACCCAATTACTAAACTCTGCAATTAAATATGCAGGAAACAGGCCAAAAAGGGTAGAAGTGCTTTCAATTCCAGATTGGAGTGTAACACCTTTTGCCAGTGGGAGCAACAGGGCTTTAATTGCACTGCAAATAGATTCCTTTAATGTTATTAACAAACAAATTGCTTTGGCCATGGCTGTAAATTATATTGATATCACACCTTCTACAAGAATGGCAGCAACTGATCCTTCTTTAGTTGCAATAGATGGTTTACATCCATCAGGTAAGGAGTATGAAAAATGGGCAATATTACTTGCTACGGTAATGAAATCAGTTTTGTAAATCCTGCTTACATGTCCACAAAATTTAAATTTACCATTCCTGAAAGTTTTTATACCAATCTTAATACATGCTTTACCATTCCTCCAGAATATAACCCAATAGTATTGTAAATCTTGTCATCTTTGTACTGTAATTTTTTTTAATGAAACTACTTACTGCTTTTATTCTTTTATTTCTGAGCGATTTTATCCTCTGCAATTTCAACACTTCTCCTCCGTGCAGATAATTATTCTGTTGCATCTAAAAATATGGGTCTGAAATACCTGTTAGTTATGTGTTGTGAAAAATTTTAATCGCAACAAAAGCTTAATAGAAACGCAATAGCCCGCTACAAAAACATTTCATACACTCAGCAACTAAAAACATACAAAAAATGGATACTCAATTTTTAATTACATGGGGAATACCTATTGGCATTTTTTTATTTATTTTTTTGTTTTACAAATTTATTTTAAGAGTTTTTTTTGGAGTAGTGATTGTGCCCGAAGATAGAATAGGATTAGTCACTAAAAAGTTTGTACTTTTTGGTAAGCAACAATTGCCAGAAGGGCGCATAGTGGCAACTGAAGGGGAGGCAGGCTTTCAGGCACAAACATTACCCCCCGGTATTTATTTTGCAAAGTGGATCTGGCAATACGAAATTACTTTTCAGCCCTTTACCATTATTCCAACAGGCCAGTTAGGATTGGTTTTAGCAAAAGATGGAGCAGAACTGGAAACAGGTTCAATCCTTGGTAGAAAGGTAGAATGCGATAGTTTTCAAAATGCTGAAGCATTTTTAAAAAATGGTGGACGCAAAGGCCGCCAAACTGCGATAATAACACCAGGTAGTTATCGTATCAACACATTTTTATTTGAATTGATAATGACAGATATGACTTCTATACCCGATAATGCGGTTGGTGTTGTAACAACACAGGAAGGAAAACCTTTAGATGAAGGACAAATTGCCGGGCGCATTGTGGAAGGACATAATAAATTTCAGGATGTTGATATGTTTATGCAAAGTGGTGGTTATAAAGGTTTGCAGGAACAGGTTGTATTGGCAGGTACTTATTTTTTAAATCCCTGGTTTGCTAAAGTAGATATGGTGAATATGATGGAAATTCCAATTGGTCATGTTGGTGTTGTAATAAGTTATGTGGGTGCCGAAGGAGTAGATTTAAGTGGTGTGGAATTTAAACATGGCAATATTGTTTCTAAGGGACAAAAAGGTGTGTGGGCCGAACCATTGGGTCCTGGTAAATATCCAATAAACCCATTTATTATGAAAGTAGAACTGGTGCCAACTACAAACTTAGTGTTGAATTGGGCCAATGCAAGAAGTGAAAGTCACCAACTGGATAAACATTTATCTACCATTACTGTTCGTAGTAAAGATGGTTTCCCATTTAATTTGGATGTGTCACAGATTATACATATTCCTACAACTGAAGCACCAAAAGTAATTGCCCGTTTTGGTAACATGAATAATCTGGTAAGCCAGGTTTTAGAGCCAACCATTGGTAATTATTTTAGAAATAGTGCTCAGGATAGCGATGTAATTGCGTTCCTTGGTACACGTAAGGAAAGACAGGAATCTGCAAAAATGCATATTGGTAAAGTATTGGATCAATACAATGTGTATGGCGTGGATACTTTAATTGGTGATATTGTACCACCTGAAAGTTTAATGAAAACATTGACTGACCGAAAAATTGCCGAGGAACAAAAAGTGACTTACGAAACTGAAATGAAAGCGCAGGAAACCAGGCAAAGTTTGGAAAAGGAAACCGCTATTGCTGATATTCAAAAAGAAATTGTAAAAGCAGATCAGGGTGTATTGATTGCAGAAAGAGTTGCCGATGCTTCTGTAAAAAAAGCAACCGGCGAAGCTAACAGTGTAAGATTGCAATCAACTGCAGAAGCTGACAGGTTAAAATTGTTGGCTAATGGTGATGCAGAAAGAATCAGAGTATTAGCAAAGGCAAATGCTGAGCAAATTGAATTATTGGCAAAAGCAAATGCTGAGCAAATTTCCTTAACCGGCAATGCAGAAGCAGAAAAAATTCTGGCAATTGGTAAATCAAATGCAGAGAGTTACAAACTTTCGGTAGATGCAATGGGAGGCAATAACTTTACTCAGTTAAAAGTGATGGAATCTATTGGAATGCAAAATGTAAAAATAATGCCAGATATATTGATTAACGGTGGGGGAGATAGTGCAAATGGTGGAATTAATGGTTTGTTGGGATTGAAATTACTGGAAGAAGTAGCTAAAAGAAAGGAGGAAGTTAAAAAAGAGAAATAGGTATTTAAAAGAAGTAATTCTTTTCTAAATTTATAGAGTAGGGTTACTTACATATAAAAAATGGAAAAATTATTAATTTCTCTTGATAAACAATAATTTTAGGAATGGCAACTTTTACAGTTAAAGCAGAAATTCGCTGGGCAGATATTGACCCTAACTTTCATGTTTTGCATAGTAAGTATTACGATTATTTTGCAAATGCCCGTATGTCCATATTCGCAGAATATGGAATTACCATGCAGGTTATACAGGAACTTCAAATAGGCCCGATTTTATTGAGGGAGGAATGTATTTTTAAAAGGGAATTAAAGTTGGGTGATATAATAGAAATTAAAATTAAGTTATCAAAGGCAAATAATAATTTTGGACGTTGGAGTTTTGTGAATGAGATTTGGAAAAACGGGGATACGCTTGCAGCTGTTGTAACAGTGGATGGCGGTTGGATGGATACTGTAAAACGAAAATTGGTTATTCCTCCGGAAAGTATTCAAAAAGCTTTTACCGCCATGCCCAAAGCAGAAAACTATAATCAATAATTACTTGTATATACTTTGCCTCTTGCAGGATGGCCAGTTTTTCGCCCCTGGTTATGTAAGTTTTTTTAAAATAAATTTTTATTATGAAAAATTCAATTGCAGTTTTTGTCACCTTATTTTTTTCTACAACTATTTTTGCACAATCAGAAATATTGAAACCCGAAGGTTTAAAAGTTGGTGATATGGCTCCCGATATTAATGCCATAAACCAGGAGGGTAAAAAAGTTGAATTGAAGCAATTACTATTAAAAGGAGATGTAGTGCTTGTGTTTTACCGTGGGCAGTGGTGCCCATTTTGTAACAGGCAGTTGAGCAAAATAAATGATTCTTTATCTTTTATAACTGCAAAGGAAGCAACAGTAATAACCATTACACCCGAAACACCCGAAAATATAAAAAAAACAATTGAAAAAACAAAAGCATCTTATGCTATTGTTGAGGATAAAGGCATGATAATAATGAAAAGTTATAAAGTAAATTTTGCAGTTGATGAAAAAACAATTGAAAAGTATAAGACTTATGGTATTGATTTTGATAAGGCCAATGGCTCCAATGGTGCCAATTTACCTGTGCCAGCTACTTACATTATTGGTAAAGATGGAAAAATAAAATATGCTTTCTTCAATCCCGATTACAGGCAAAGAGCCTCGGTTAAAGAAATTTTAGAGCATCTTTAGTTTTGATAAAATATTTTTAAGCGTTGCAATTAAATATCTTTGCAACGCTTTTTTATGTTATCAACTACCATCAATTTATACAAAAATGCTTATAGCGGTTTAACCCGCCGCATTTGGTTATTGTCAGTTGTAATGCTCATTAACCGCTCTGGTACTATGGTATTGGCATTTATGACATTGTATTGCAACCACAAGGGTTACACAGCAACACAGGGGGGATTAACTGTAGCCATTTATGGTATTGGTTCTTTGGTTGGGGCTTACTTTGGGGGCAGATTAAGTGACAAGTTTGGGTTTTATTACTTACAGTTTGCTGCATTATTTGGGGGTGGAATTATGTTTATCATTTTAGGACAAATGAATTCTTACCTTTCTATATGTATTTGTATTTTTTTTACAAGTTTAATTAATGAATCGTTTCGTCCTGCAAACTCAAGTGCTATTGCGCATTACAGTACTGCACAAAATAGAACACAATCATTTTCGTTAATCAGGCTGGCTATTAATCTGGGATGGGGCATTGGCGGAGCCCTTGCAGGTATCCTTGCTTCAATTAGTTATGAATTGTTGTTTTGGGTAGATGGATTTACAAATATTGCAGCAGGATTTATGTTATTGATTATTCTGCCAAAAGTTACATTACATCAGCAGCATCAAACATTTCATTCCAAGGGTGAAAAAAACAAGGGTCCTTTTCAGGACAAAACATTTTTGCTGTTTACAGTATTTATGTTGCTTTTTGCCACTTGTTTTTTTCAATTATTTACAACAGTCCCTTTATATTTTAAAGAAGGACTTCATTTAAATGAATTCTGGATTGGTATAATTATGGCTATGAATGGTTTTGTAATTGCACTGTTTGAAATGGTGATTGTATTTAAATTAGAAGGTACCAGGCCATATTTAAAATTGATGATGTATGGTACCCTTATACTTGCTGCATCTTACTTTCTGCTAAATGTTCCTTTGGCCAATGGTTTTATTCTGGCATCTGCAGTAATATTAATGGTAACTATTGCGGAAATTACCGGCATGCCTTTTATGAACAGTTAT
>JAYUTC010000398.1:0-19474 GCA_043755395.1 Ferruginibacter sp. | reverse complement strand
AAATCCTGACGAGGAACGAATAAATATTCCTGCAGACCCAAAGCATTACTGGAAATACCGGATGCATATTTCTTTAGAAGATCTGTTGAAGGAAGAAGCGTTTAATAAAGAAGTGAAAAATTATATTATTGCAAGCGGCAGGTAATTAGTTTTAAAAATATAGAATGCCTTGTGTTATAGCAAGGCATTTTTTTTTATATTACATCATTATGAAAGTAAAATATAAGACATATAATCTTCCCTTTAAATATCCTTTCACTATTTCAAAAGGAACAAAAACACATCAGCCTACATTTATTGTTGAATTAGAGTTTATGGGAATAAGGGGTTATGGTGAAGCTCCTCCAATAAGTTATTATAACATTCCTGTTGAAAAAATGGTTAATGATCTTGAAACAAAAAAAATATTTGTTGAAAAATTTGCCTTTTCCGATCCGGAAAGGTACTGGCATTACCTCCATCATTTATTTCCGGGAAACTCATTTTTAGTTTGTGCTTTGGATATGGCGGGGTGGGATTTGTATGGCAAATTAAAGCGTAAACAATTACATGAACTTTGGGATTTAGATGTTGCTAAAAGCCCGGTTACTGATTTTACCATTGGTATTGATACCATTGAAAATATGGTAAAAAAGATGAAAGAAAAACCATGGCCTGTTTACAAAATAAAAGTTGGGGTAGAAAATGATATCGAAATGGTAGCAGCATTGAGACAGCATACTGAAGCTGTTTTTAGAGTTGATGCTAATGCAGGCTGGACGCTGGAACAAGCATTGCAAAAAATTCCTTTATTAAAGGCATTAAATGTAGAAATGATAGAGCAACCATTGGCAAAAGACAATTGGGAGGGCATGAAAATATTATATGAAAAGTCTGTTTTGCCTTTATATGCCGATGAAACGTGTGTTTTTGAGACTGATGTAGAAAAATGCTACAAACATTTTCACGGCGTAAATATTAAATTAACAAAATGCAGTGGTATTACACCCGCAAAGAGGATGATTTCAAAGGCAAGAGAATTAAATATGGAAGTAATGATTGGATGTATGAACGAAAGTAGCGTGGGTACAGCAGCAATTGCCCAGTTGGCTCCGCTATTAGATAAAGTGGATATGGATGGGCCTTTGTTATTAAATGAAGATATTGCTATTGGTGTAGGTTTTGATTTTGGTAAAATTGTATATAATAATAAACCTGGTTTGGGGATTACAGTTCAAGAATTTTAATTGTTTGCAAAAAGCGCACACAGGCTACAAATACATGCTGTGGTTAGGTACATCATTTTCAATAAACCGTTTGTGCGTTTAGGGGCCTAACTATAGGGTTTAAAATTTTATTTGGTTAAATAAACTTTCAGTCTTTACTTTGCACTTCAATGCAACAAATCGTTAACATACACCATCATCATACATTACTCAAAAGGTAAGCGTGTTGATTTGTATGTAACTAAACATAATTTCAAGAAAGGGCTTACTGAAAAGTAAGCCCTTTTTGTTTTAATAATGCCCGAATTTTTAAGTATTACGCCTTAAAATATTGGCTATCAATAACGACTATTTATTAAAATCTGTAGTTAAAAAATATAAAGCATGTTAAAGATTGCGATTCAAAAATCTGGAAGATTGTTCGAGGATTCAATTAAGCTATTAAAGGAATGTGGCATTCAGTTGAACAATGGCAATAAACAACTTAAGACTATTGCTGAAAATTTTCCATTGGAAGTTTATTTTTTGCGTGATGATGATATTCCGCAGTATGTATATGATGGGGTAGCAGATATTGGCATTGTAGGAGAAAATGTTTTACTGGAAAAAAGTAAAGATATTGAAATGATTTACAGGTTGGGTTTTGGGAAATGCAGGTTAAGTATTGCAGTTCCAAAAAGTATGAAATACAAATCCATTGATGATTTGAATGGATTAAAAATAGCAACTTCCTATTCAACTATACTGCAGAAATATCTAAGTAAAAATAACAGTACTGCAGAAATTCATGAGATCAGCGGATCAGTGGAAATTGCACCGGGAATTGGTTTGGCAGATGCTATTTGCGATTTGGTAAGCAGTGGAAGTACCTTGTTTACAAACGGGTTAAAAGAAGTGGAAGTAATTTTAAAATCTGAAGCGGTATTAACGGCCAACAAAATGCTTTCTGATGAAAATAAAATGCTGCTTGAAAAATTATTAATGCGTATCAATGCAGTTAAAACCGCAAAGAATAACAAGTATATTATTTTAAATGCACCCAATAGCCAGTTAAAAAATATTTCAGCAGTATTGCCTGGCATGAAAAGTCCTACAGTTACTCCTTTAGCAGAAGAAGGATGGAGTAGTGTACAAAGTGTGGTTAACGAAAATGATTTTTGGGAAGTAATTGAAAAATTAAAGCAGTTTGAGGCCGAAGGCATATTGGTGATACCAATTGAGAAAATGATTGTATAACCCCTTGCCTCATATGAAGGGGCAACCGTGTATGATTGAATTAAAAAAATACTTGATTTTCATTCAGGATTAAAAAACTGGTTTTAAAAACTATAAACCATAAAATTAAATTCTCCAATAGGAGACAGGGGCATGAAAATAATTATAGATCCAGAAAAAAAAGAATGGCAGCAATTATTGCAGCGCCCTCTATTTGACTCAAGTTCATTAGAAAAAAAAGTAGCTGCAATTTTAAAAGATGTGCAGATAAATGGAAATGCAGCTGTAAAAAAATATGCAGCACAATTTGATGGAGTAGAGTTAAACGAATTTAAAGTAACCGAAAAAGAAATTGATGAAGCTATAACCCTGGTTAATACTGATTTGAAAGCGGCAATTGAAATTGCAAAAAATAATATAATCAAATTTCATGATGCACAAAAGGAATCTATTACAAAAATAGAGTCAGAACCAGGAGTAGTTTGCTGGCGTAAATCAGTTGGTATTGAAAAAGTAGGATTATACATTCCCGGAGGGTCTGCCCCTTTGTTTTCTACTTTATTAATGCTGGGTATACCTGCTATTTTAGCTGATTGTAAAGAGATAGTTGTTTGTACACCATCTGATAATAATGGAAAAGTTAATGCTGTTGTTCTATATGTGGCACAATTAATCGGCATAAAAAATATTTATAAAATTGGCGGTGTACAGGCCATTGGTGCAATGGCTTATGGTACAGCAACTATTCCTAAAGTGTATAAAATATTTGGTCCGGGCAATCAATATGTAACATGCGCCAAGCAATTGGTAAATAAAAATAATGTGGCCATTGATATGCCCGCGGGGCCAAGTGAAGTAGCAGTATATGCAGACGAAACCTGCAATCCTTCCTTTGTTGCAGCCGATTTGTTAAGTCAGGCTGAGCACGGGATAGATAGCCAGGTATTATTAGTGGCTGATTCAATTTTAATAATTGATCATGTAAAAGTTGAAATTGAAAAACAATTATCATTTTTATCAAGAAGAGATATTGCAGTTAAGGCACTTGAAAACAGTCACTTTATAGTAATGAAGGATACAGAGCGTGCATTTATGTTGTTAAATGAATATGCACCGGAACATTTAATAATTGCTTCGGATAATGCAATATCTCTATCAGAAAAAGTAATAAATGCAGGCAGTGTATTTATAGGGCATTATTCGCCTGAGAGTGCCGGGGATTATGCATCAGGTACTAATCATACTTTACCAACCAATGGTTATGCTAAAGCTTACAGCGGAGTATCCATTGACAGTTTTGTAAAGAAAATTACTTTTCAGCATTTAAATAAAGAAGGTTTACAAAATATTGGAAATGCTGTGGAAGCTATGGCTGGTGCAGAAGGATTGGATGCACATAAAAACGCAGTTACTATTCGTTTAAATGAAATAAAAAATAAATAATGGAGTTTGTTTTACAGAATTTAATACGCAAAAATATTAAGACCTTAAAACCTTATTCATCGGCACGTAATGAGTTTACAGGGAGAGCATCTGTATATCTTGATGCAAATGAAAATGCATATGGTTCACCTGGTACAGTTCATTATAACCGATATCCTGACCCTTTACAATGGCAACTTAAATTTCAGTTGGCCAAAATAAAAGGAGTGCCTGCAGAAAATATTTTTATTGGTAATGGAAGTGATGAAGTAATTGACCTTGCCTATAGAATATTTTGTGATCCCCAAAAGGATAATGTAATTATTTGCCCCCCAACTTATGGTATGTACCAGGTAAGCGCAAATATAAATGATGTTGAAATTAGAAGAGTAAATCTTATTGACGATTTTAATTTGGATGTTGAAGGCATCATGAAAGCAACTGATGGTAACACAAAATTATTATTCATCTGTTCTCCCAATAATCCAACGGGTAATAATATGAAAAGAACGGACGTGGAATTATTAATGAATAATTTTCCGGGTATCATTATTATTGATGAAGCTTATATCAATTTTTCTAAACAAAAAACATTTATACAGGAACTTACAGAATATCCAAACCTGATTATAATGCAAACTTTATCTAAAGCATGGGGCCTTGCGGCATTGCGATTGGGTATTTGTTTCGCATCAATGGATATTATTGATATTTTTAACAAAGTAAAACCTCCTTATAATATCAATGAAGCATCACAACATATTGCTATCGATGCGTTAAAGGAAACCGTAATGATAAATAAATGGATAAAAGAAGTTGTACACCAAAAAGAAGATTTGGCAAATGCATTCATAAAATTGTCTTTTGTAAAAAAAGTTTATCCAACCGATGCCAATTTTATTTTAGTTAAAGTAACTGATGCAGATGCTTTATATCTATACCTTGCTGAAAACGAAATTGTAGTGAGAAACAGAAATGGTGAAGTACAATGTGAAAATTGTTTGCGTATTACAGTTGGCACGCCGGATGAAAATAGTAATTTATTATCTACTTTAAAAAATTATAAAGGGTGAAAAAAATATTGTTTATTGACAGGGATGGCACATTAATTAAGGAAGCACCTCCAACGTACCAGTTAGATGATTTTAGTAAACTGGAGTTTTATCCCGATATGTTTTTATACATGCGTAAAATTGCCCAGGAAATGGATTATGAATTGGTTATGGTTACCAACCAGGATGGTTTGGGTACCGATTCATTTCCAGAAGATACTTTTTGGCCGGTTCATAATTTAGTAATGACAAGTTTATTAAACGAAGCCATTCATTTTAATGAAGTATGTATTGATAGAACATTCCCAGCTGAACATGCTCCCACGCGTAAGCCAGGCACCGGGATGATTACAAAATACCTGAACAATCCGGCATTTGATATTACAAATTCTTTTGTAATTGGGGACAGAATTACAGATATTCAATTAGCATCTAATATAGGCTGTAAAGGTATTTGGATAAATATTGATCCTACACTTGGTGTATCTGAAATAAATGAAACAATTGCTGAATTAAGAAAGGAAGTGATTGTTTTGGAAACACCGCATTGGGCCGACATTTATAATTTTTTAAAACTTCCTCAACGAAAAGTTAGTCTTCAACGAAATACAAACGAAACAGCAATATCAGTAGAAGTAAATTTAGATGGAACGGGAAAATCAAGCATTGACACCGGCATTGCTTTTTTTGATCATATGCTGGAACAAATTGCAAGACATGGAAATATTGATTTAAAAATTTGCTGTAAGGGCGACTTGCATATTGACGAACATCATAGCATTGAAGATACCGGCATTGCTTTTGGCGAAGCTATATTAAAAGCATTGGGAGATAAAAGAGGGATTGAGCGTTACGGATTTTTGTTACCTATGGATGATTGTCTGGCACAGGTTGCCATTGATTTTAGTGGAAGAAACTGGATTGTATGGGATACCGAATTTAAAAGAGAGAAAATAGGAGAGATGCCAACAGAAATGTTCTATCATTTCTTTAAATCTTTCAGTGATGCTTCAAAAAGTAATTTGAATATAAAGGCCGAGGGAGAGAATGAACATCATAAAATAGAATCCATTTTTAAAGCTTTTGCAAAGGTAATAAAGATGGCAGCAAAAAGAGATATCAACAATAATGCATTGCCATCAACCAAAGGAGTACTATGATTGCCATCATAAAATACAATGCCGGTAATGTGCAAAGTGTGCAATTCGCTTTACAGCGGATGGGTGCAGAGTCTGTTGTAACAGATGATGAAAAAGTTATTCGTACTGCAACAAAGGTAATTTTTCCAGGTGTTGGGCATGCAGGCGCTGCTATGGAATATTTGCGTGTAAGAGGGTTGGATAAAATTATTGTTACTTTACAACAACCTGTTTTGGGTATTTGTTTGGGAATGCAGTTATTATGTAATCATTCTGATGAAGGCGATACCAAATGCCTGGGTATATTTGATGCGGAAGTAAAATTGTTTGAATCACCTGCTTTGAAAATTCCACAAATTGGCTGGAATAATATTTATGATTATCGGTCGGTTTTATTTAAAGGATTAAGTGAGGATGCTTTTGTATACACGGTACATAGTTATTATGCAGCAATAAATAATGAGACTGTTGCAAAAACAGATTATACTTTACCTTACAGTGCGGCATTTCAAAAGAATAATTTTTATGCTGTACAGTTTCATCCTGAAAAATCGGGAAAAGTTGGCGAAATTATTTTAAAAAACTTTATACAAATGTTATGACAATCATACCAGCAATAGACATCATTGATGGAAAATGTGTAAGGCTCACTAAAGGAGATTATGCTCAGCAAAAAGTATATAATGAGAATCCGGTTGAAGTAGCAAAAGAATTTGCAGATGCGGGTTTACAGCGCCTGCATATGGTGGATTTAGATGGGGCAAAAGCTGGAAAAATCATGAACCTTAAAGTATTGGAAGATATTGCAGCCGCAACAAATTTAATAATTGATTTCGGTGGCGGTGTAAAAAATATTTCAGATGTAGGCACTATTTTAGATTCAGGTGCTTCAATGGTAACTATTGGCAGCCTTGCTGTAAAACATCCCGAATTACTGGAAGAATGGTTAATGGAATTTAGTGCCGAAAGATTTTTAATTGGAGCTGATGTACTGGACGAAAACATTAAGATTAGCGGCTGGCTTGAAGATGGGGGTATAAATATTTTTAATTTTATTTCAAAAATGCTGGGACTTGGAGCCAACAATATATTTTGTACAGATATTTCAAAAGATGGTGTTATGCAGGGTCCGTCTGTTGAGTTATATAAAAAAATAATAACCGAACATTCAGAAATTAATTTAATTGCAAGTGGAGGCGTAAGTAATATAGATGATGTGATACAATTAAAAGAAATTGGATGTAAAGGTGTAATAATAGGCAAAGCTATTTATGAGGGCTTAGTAAGCCTGCAGGATTTAGCAGCAGTAAACACTTAACCTCAAAATTCCTGAATTTTGCTTACAAAAAGAATCATACCATGCCTCGATATAAAGAACGGCAGAACTGTTAAAGGAATAAATTTTGAAAGTATACGCGATGCCGGCGACCCTGTAGAACTGGCAATAGTCTATTCGGAGCAGGGTGCAGATGAATTGGTTTTTTTAGACATAACAGCAACAGTTGAAAAAAGAAAAACACTTTTGGACCTGGTAAAAAAAGTTGCAGCTCATATAAATATTCCTTTTACGGTTGGTGGAGGAATCAGTACTGTGGAAGATGTAGCCTTATTATTACAAAATGGAGCTGATAAAATTTCTGTAAACACGGCGGCTTTTAAAAATCCACAATTGATACAAAAACTGAGTTGTGAATTTGGTAGCCAATGTGTGGTGCTGGCAATTGATACTAAAAAAGAAGATGATGGACAATGGTATGTATATTTAAATGGTGGAAGAACAAAAACAGTAATTAAAACAATTGACTGGGCAAAACAGGCAGTAAGTTTGGGGGTTGGAGAGATTTTATTAACCAGTATGAATAATGATGGTACAAAAAACGGATTTGCACTGGATATTACAGCTGCACTTTCCAATGCACTTCCTGTGCCGGTAATTGCAAGTGGGGGAGCTGGTAATAAGGAACATTTTAAAGAAGTATTTGAAATAGCCAATGCCGATGCGGCCCTGGCAGCCAGTATTTTTCATTATAAAGAAATTGAAATACCAGTGTTGAAAAAATATTTACATCAACAAAATATTTCTGTACGCTTGTAATACCATGTTTATTATTTATATCGCCGGCAATAGCTGAAATTCTTATTTTTATTTATACGTGTAACCGCCAGGCAAAAAGAAATGATAAATTAAGGAAACGATTTTGGATTAATGAGGAAGAATTGATTGAAATACTTTCTTCCAATAAAAATAACACTGAAAATATAGAAAATGAATAAAGCTTTAAATACGCCCCTTACAAAAACCGGAGCAATAAATTTTGCAAAATATAACGATGGGCTTGTACCCGCAATAATACAGGATGATATTACGGGAAAAGTTTTGATGCTTGGTTTTATGAATGAAACGGCCCTTGAAAAAACTAAGGAGTTACAAAAAGTTACTTTTTTCAGCCGAAGCAAAAACAGGCTTTGGACAAAAGGCGAGGAGAGTGGTAATTATTTATTAGTGAAAGAAATTAAAGTTGATTGTGATAATGACACTTTACTTATTAAAGCAACACCTCAAGGTCCCACTTGTCATACCGGTGCTGATACCTGTTGGAATGAAACAAACACAGCGGCCAATTTTTTATTGCATTTAGAAAAAATAATTGAAGACAGAAAAAATAATCCTTCTGATAAATCTTATACCAGTTCTTTATTTGCAAAAGGGATTAATAAAATTGCCCAAAAAGTTGGAGAGGAAGCCATAGAATTAGTAATAGAAGCTAAGGATAGTAATTCAGAATTGTTTAAGGAAGAAGCTGCCGATTTACTATTTCATTATTTAATTTTATTACAGGCAAAAGGGTTTTCATTATATGATATTGTACAAGTCCTGAAAAAAAGGCATAACAAGTAATAACATTAACTGAATTGTATCTTTATAATCAAATCAATTTCCCAACAATTTATTTTTTTGTGCCAGGTATTCTTCAGGAGTAATAGCACCTTTTTGCAGCAAGTCAAAAAGTTTATGCAATTCATCAGCAATCATTTGCTGCGATGGAACATTGGAAAAGTTAGTATTTTCTGCTATAGCTTTTGCCAGTTGTGTGGCCTGGCTGGCGATCTGTATTTTTTTATATTCTTCCTGTGCATGAGTAATAGTATCTTTCAATAATTTTGGGTGATGAATAAGTGAGTATTTTGTTTCTCCCATTTCCGCAGCAGTTTGTATATCCACATTTCCATAGCCTAAAATTCTTCCCAGTATTGGTTGGTCGTATTCTACATTATTTATTTTATCTAATGGACTCTCCTTTGAATAGCGGGTAAAAAAACCGCTTTCATCCACCACCCTCATATTGGTAACACCCCACAAATTGTATTTCCAATTGATATATTCCAGTAAAGGGTAAATTGCAGTTAATAAAATGATTATAAAAGCAATAGAATAATTTGTCATCCACCACAATAAAATAATGGTAAGAAGTAACCATGCAAATATGGGCAAAACCAGTTTTATCCAGTGCTGGCGAATAATGATCAAAAGCTTTTCGTCTTTTTTTAATTGTGTTCTCATATCATAAAGCTAATAAGTGTTTAGCATATTTTTATTCAAAATATTTAAGAGCACTAAAATTAGTAATTTTGAATATGACACCCGAACGCAACGAACGCCTCACTTCTGTTTTAAATAAACGTCAGCCCGACCTTACTGTAGTGCTGGAAAATGTTTTTGATCCTCACAACATTAGCGCAGTAATGCGTACTGCAGATGCCGTGGGGATACAGGATATTTTTATTTTAAATGATAAAATTCCGCCACATCGTAAATGGGGGGTCAAAAGCAGCTCCAGCGCAGCCAAATGGTTAACCGTACATCAATATACTGATGCCAATGAATGTTTTGCTGAATTGAGAAAACACTATAAAAAAATTTACACTACTCATTTAAGCAGTAATGCTGTAGGCTTGTATGAACTCAACTTAACAGAGTCTGTTGCGCTTGTTTTTGGGAATGAACACAGCGGAGTTAGTAAAGAAATAATTGCAATGGCAGATGGCAATTTTATTATTCCACAGGTGGGTATAATTAAGTCATTGAATATTTCTGTTGCCTGTGCGGTTACATTGTACGAAGCATACCGGCAAAAGAACCATGCTGGGCATTATGCTGACTTAAAATTAAAAGCCGAAAGATTGGAAGTGCTTAGGAATGAATGGGGATTTTTATATGACAGCCCACCTGATAATCATAGGTAAAAGTATTTCAGGAAACCCTGAATTATATCCTGGAGACATTATAAAAATTTATACTGCTTTTTCCTTTTCAAAGAGTTAAACGTTCAATTCTCATACATTTCTATTATTTTTAGATACTAAAACAATTGATTTATGAAGCGTATTATCTTCCCCTTTTGTTTATTTATTTTTACTGCAATATCTGCTCAAAATAAAAAACCCCTCGACCATACTGTATATGATGGCTGGAAAAGTTTAGGAGAGCGCATGATAAGTAATGATGGAAAATTTGTGGTTTATACCGTAAATCCACAGGAGGGCGATGGCGAATTGTTGATACAAAACTCTGGAACAAAATATAAAAAAATTATCCCCAGAGGTTACAGTGCTGTTATAACCGAAGACAGTAAATATGCCATATTTAAAATAAAACCATTTTTTCAGGATACCAGGCAGGCGAAAATTAAAAAGAAAACAGGTGATGATCTTCCAAAAGATTCTCTGGGAATTATTGAATTGGGGCAGGATAGTGTTTTAAAAATTGCAAAAATAAAATCTGTTAAAACGCCCGAGAAAGCTGCAGGTTGGATTGCATACTTGCTGGAAAAAGAAGTGCCAACTGGAGCCAAAGTAAAAGCGCTGCCAGATTCAGCAACTCAATTAAAAAGTATGTTGCAAATGGCCGATAGCCTTGTAAAAATTGCTGACAGCCTGCGTAATAAAACCATAGAAGCCCAATCAAAAGGGTTGTTGGTATTAAATCCTGTAAAAAAAGATATTAAGCCTGCAATACCAAAAACCGAAGCAGAAAAAATAGAAGAAGGAACTGAACTTGTTTTAAAAAACATGGCCAACGGAATTGATAAAAAATTTAAACTGGTTACAGAATATTATTTCAGCAAAAACGCCAATACATTAATTATAGAAACTTCTGCAAAAAATAACGACAGCATTACTAAGGCTACTGTAATGTGGCTGGATTTGGTAACTGGCAGAACAGATACACTTTTCAAGAAATTTAATGATGCAAAAAATTATGCTTTAAATGAAGAAGGCAATCAGCTTTCGTTTGTGGCAGAAAGAGACAGTGCAGTAAAAGCATTGACAAAATTTTATAAGCTTTATTATTACAGGCCCGGGAGTGACTCTGCTGAAATAATTGCAGAAAAAAATACTATTGGCATGCAACTGGGAAATACCATTAGTGAAAATGCTACCCTGCTTTTTAGTAAAGATGGTAAAAAATTATTTTTTGGAACAACACCTATAAAAGCACCAAAAGATACCACCCTTGTAGATTTTGAATTGGCAAGATTAGATGTGTGGCATTATAATGATGATTATTTACAACCACAACAATTAAAGCAACTGGACGCAGATTTAAAACGCAGTTTTATGGCTGTGGTAAAACCAGGTGAGCATAAAATAGTACAATTAGGAGCCGATGATGCAGAAATAATTAATTTAGTTGATGAAGGTAATGCCGATTATGTTTTAGGGATTACTACCAAAGGGAATAGAATAGAATCGCAATGGACGGGCAGGGGAAAGCAAACAGCCTATATTATAAGTACAATTGATGGCAGGCGGTCATTAATTATTAAAGATGAGGAAGTAATAATGCAACCTTCTCCAAAAGGCAAATACATTGTTTGGTATAATCCTAAAGTAAAAAATTATTTTACTTATGAAACTTCGACAGGAATTACCAGAAATGTGACCGCAAAAATAAAAGTTCCTTTGTATGATACTGAGAATGATGTGCCCGACTATCCTGCACCTGCCGGTTCTACTGGGTTTACAGCCAATGATGAATATATTTTAATTAATGATGAGTATGATATCTGGCAGGTAAGTCCTGTTGGAGAAGGAATGCCCAAAAATATAACTAATGGTTTTGGTAAAAAAAATAAAACCACTTTTGATTATGTAAGGCTTGATCCGGAAAAACGTTTTATTGATGCTGATGAAACAATTTTATTACGATCATTAAATAAAACCACCAAATACGGAGGTTTTTATAATAAAAAAGTAAATGAAATTGCCGATCCGGTAAATATTGTAACAGGGCCATTCAGCTTCAGCGCAGCAGTAAGAGCAAAAAATACAGAACAGTATATCATACAAAAATCAAGCATAAGCCAAAGTGAATTATATACCACAGCCGATTTAAAAAATCTTAATCAATTAACAGATGTTGCCAGTCAGCAAAAAGAGTACAACTGGCTAACAGCCGAGTTGGTTAAATGGAAAATGTTTGATGGCAAAATGAGCGAAGGACTTTTATATAAACCTGAAAATTTTGATCCAAAGAAAAAATATCCCGTAATATTTTATTTTTATGAACGTGATGCAGATGGATTATTTAATTACAGGGGTCCTGCGCCAAGTGCCTCTACAGTAAATGTTCCTTATTTTGTTAGTAATGGATATTTAATTTTTGATCCTAATATTTATTACAAAACAGGAGAACCCGGGCAGAGTGCTTATAACAGTGTAGTGAGTGCAGCAAAATATTTAGCTAAAATGCCCTGGGTTGACAGTACAAGAATGGCGATACAAGGCCAAAGTTGGGGCGGTTACCAGGTTGCTTATTTAATTACTAAAACCAACATATTTCGTGCTGCAGGTGCAGGAGCGCCTGTTGCCAACATGACAAGTGCTTATGGGGGCATACGATGGGGGAGTGGTTTAAACAGGCAGTTTCAATACGAACATACACAAAGCCGTATTGGAGCTACTTTATGGCAACGCCCCGACTTGTATATTAAAAATTCTCCTTTATTTGCAGCTGATAAGGTAACTACTCCATTACTAATGATGCATAATGATGCGGATGGATCGGTACCCTGGTATCAGGGTATAGAATATTTTACAGCATTGCGCCGGTTAAATAAAAAAGTGTGGTTATTGCAATACAATGGCGAAGATCATAATCTGGTAGAACGCCGCAACCGTAAAGATTTATCTGTAAGGCTGTCACAGTTTTTTGATTATTATTTAAAAGATGCAAAGCCTGCTAAATGGATAAAAGATGGTTTACCAGCAACTGAAAAAGGAAAAGATTGGGGGTTAAAGGTAGAGTAAGATTTTTTGAGAGGAGGATAAATAGTAAAAATATTTCCATTAAATCTTCCCGCTTAAATAAGTTTGTTCCAGAGTTGGTGTAGCACTTCCTCCGGCATTTTCCAGAGTTACGGTAAAAGCAGTAGCCCCTTCGGGTACATTTTGCAATTCTATAAAGTGGTCTCGTATGGCATCATTAATCATGCCTACATTTACTGGTTTGTCATTTACTATTGCCCAAAGCTGGTATTTTCTTTCTGTACTGGAAGGAACCAAATGATGAATCATTATGTAGGCTTTACCGGTTTTTTTATCCCAATACAAAGTGCATCTGCAAATATTGTGAGGTGCTACCCCATACATTGCAACAGGTGTAATAGCAGGGTTTTTTAAAATGGCATAATCCGATTCGGGTAATGTAACAGATTTCCCTTTTTCATTTAAAGCCAGTTGTTGCGATGTTGTTTTTAAAAATAAAGTATAATTAAAAATACTGCTTACAACTAATAATAAAATTGCTGCGGCTGCAACCGGTTTAAGCCATGTAATTTCTTTTATCCTGCCTTGTTTTATATTAATATCAATGACAGGTGTTTGTAATAAATTTAACGATTGGATAATTTTAGCATCCAGTTCACTTCCTGTTTGCAAAGCAGTATTTAAGGATATATTTTCTAATTCAATTTCAAATTTAATTATTGCTTCTTTTAATTGCGGATATTTAATACGCAACAATTCTATCTCAGCCTTTTCTTCAGCTGAGCATTGCCCCATAACATACATTTCAATTATCCCCGACGATATGTAATTGTTAATATCCATTTATACAAATTGCTTGCGTAATTCTATCAAGGCATTTCTTAATCTTGTTTTTACTGTACCAACAGGAATTGCAAGTAATCCTGCAATTTCTTCATGTGTAAATCCATTAAAATAAGAAAGTTCTAAAACATTTTTATAATCTTCTTTTAATTGGTGCACCTGCTTTCTTAAGCCAATCTGATTAATATTTAAAATATGTCTATCTTTTTCATCTAAATAATTAACGTAATTATCCAGCGAATCGTTTTTTTGCTCAGATTTATAATTTTTACTTCTGGTAGTATTTATAGCACAATTACGGGTTATATTAAACAGCCAGGTAAATAACCGTCCTTTTAACGCATCGTATTTTTCAATATTTTTCCAAACCATTATAAAGACTTCCTGTAAAACATCTTCTGCAATAATTCTATCGGGTATTATCTGCAAAATAACTGTAAAAAGTGCCCCTTTATAATTGGCATATAAATACTGAAAAGCTTCATTATCATGCCTTTTAAGTGCTTCTGTTAGTGCATCCTCAGTATATGTTTTTATTTCAGGCAAAAGAAATTAAATAGCGTTTAAAGGTAAAAGTAAATTTAATGAACCTTAAAAAAAAATATTTTTATTGCTTTCATTCTACTTCTATTTGTTACGGTTACGACAGCAACTTTATTCTATATAGAAAACAATGCGGTTGAAATTACTTGTTATATTTTTTATCAGCTTTACAACTATTTATTCACCAGAAAATGTACAATTCTGCAGGCATTGCCACCAGCATTTCCTTTGGCTGCAGCAATTTTTATTTCTAAATGATGTTTCCCTTTTTTTAGCCCATCACCCAGCATTAAATACCATGGAAGATGCAACGAATTGCTCCATGGTGTAAAAAGATTGAGTGTTATTCTTTTGCCATTATCAATCCTGTATTTAATTATTCCAGCGTCGGGCCCGGATACAATGGCTATTCCAATTGCATTGCCATCAAAGGATAAACCAAAAGAGCTTCCTGCATCAGTAGCTTCCAAAACAGGAACATTCACAAATCCTTCTCTTGTTTCTTTTTGATCGGATGGTTTCCATTGTTCAGTTACTGAAAAACCATTTAGTTTATTTGCCTGGTATACATCAACATAAATACCACTATTATAAGCCTTATCATGTTGGGGCAGTGGAAATTTTACATCAACAATGTTTTCTCCCTTGTATTCTTTTTCGCAGTGCTGCAGCATTGTTTTTATCGTTTGAAAATATACGTTCTGCCCAAATGGGGAAGGATGCAGGTCTTTGAAATCATCTTTCCAAGTAAACTCATTATTCCTTATTCTTTCATATACTTCTTTGGAAAGATTAATAAAAGGCAGGTTGTAGTACTGCGCCAATTGTCTGTGTACTTTTACTTCCGTTGGTTCAACATTTTTTTCGTAATCATTAATTTTATCTTCATCGGCAAAAGCCATTAAAACAATATTCATGGAAGGATTGGATGAAAGTGCATGTCGGATTATTCCTTCTATAGCTTTACGCTGTATTTCTTCTTTAGTATTATTAGCGTGGTCGTTTACAGCAGCTTCAATAAAAAGTAAATCAATATTTCCTTTTTTTAACACATCAGATTGCAAACGAAATGAATGAGGCAAACTGCCTAATGATGGTATACCTGCGGGTATAAATCTGAATTTAGTTTGTGGATATGTTTCCTGGAAATATTGACACAACTTATCCCTCCATCCATGGTTATATGTAATGGAGCCACCAAGGAAAGCAACGGTTAATTCTTTTTTGAAGTTAATTTTAAACAGTGAATTATTTAGTTTGCCATTTAATTCAAAGAATGAGTCAGAAGAAATAAAATCTCTGACAGGAATTGTTTTATTAATTATCAGATCTGCATAATGCTGCGGATTACTAATATTAAAATGATGGCCTTCAAGATTTATATTTTCAGTCATCTTATCTACTATGATATTTCTCCCGGCTTGCAATAATCTTTTTTCCAATACAGCTGTATTTTCTTCCACCGGAACAATGCTGTCACTAATGCAAACCACATGAACTACAGGGATGTTATAAGAAGCTAAGGATTCAATATTGTCAATGGGATTGTCATTGAAATTGATGGCTTGTTCTTCGGTAAAATTATAAGCTGATAAACATTTTTTCCAATCTTCACCGCTTCCTCTGCCTTTTCCTTTTCCCCCCGGCCAGCTTTTTATATCAAGCACAGGTGCTTCTGCATAAATAAAACTTACTTTATCAGGGTTTCTTTTTGCCCAACCATAAATGTATAAACCACCGCGGCTTACACCTTCCAGAACGGGCCTTGATGAAAAGGAATATTGCGAAGTAAGGTGCTGATAAAATTTTGTCCAAAGCTGCATTGTTGCAGGGTTACCAAACATATCACTGCAATCAATATAGGCAATATGAAACCCTTTTGAAACCAGCATACTGTCCATTTCATAATGCCAATCAGGGAAATAGGCCTGCCATATCCATGGATTACCCGGTAGATTTTTTAGAGGCTTTACTATATATGCCCTTCTTCCTTCAAATAAAAAAGTATTTTTTTCAAACCCATGCCATGTTGATGTTTCTATTGTTTGTGCAGTAGAGGCAGTAACCACAGCCAAAACCAGGTAGCAAATAACGATAAATTTTTTTTTATCTGACTGATTTGTCATCTTTATTAATATCAAGTGTTAGGCAAATAATGAATGATGAGCCAATAAAAAACTGAAACTGGTAATTCATCAGATTTCTCCTTCGTCAAAGTGACAAGAGAGGTTACACCTGAAACACACCCGTCTTAAACTCGGCCATTTCACTATTTTGGTTGGCAGCAGCAATACCTTCTGCAATCATTTGTCTTGTAGCTGCGGGGTCAATAATTTCATCTACCCATAATCTTGCGGCAGCGTAGTAGGGTGAGGTTTGGGTATTGTAGCGGTCAATAATCTGTTTCAGAATTTTTTGTTCATCTTCGGTTGTAATTTGCTGGCCTTTGCTTTTTAATGCGGCCACTTGTATTTGCATTAATGTTTTTGCGGCTTGCTCGCCTCCCATTACTGCAATTTTTGCGGTGGGCCAGGCATAAATAAAACGTGGGTCATAGGCTTTGCCGCACATGGCATAATTGCCGGCACCATAACTGTTACCAATTATAATGGTGATTTTTGGAACTACAGAGTTGGCCACAGCGTTTACTAATTTAGCACCATCTTTTATAATGCCACTATGTTCGCTACGGCTGCCTACCATAAAGCCGGTAACATCTTGTAAAAAAACTAAAGGAATTTTTTTCTGGTTACAATTCATGATAAATCTAGCGGCTTTATCGGCACTGTCATTATAAATTACGCCGCCTAACTGCATTTCTCCTTTTTTACTTTTTACAATTAAACGTTGATTGGCAACAATACCAACTGCCCAGCCATCAATACGGCCATAACCGCAAACAATGGTTTTGCCATACTCTTCTTTAAACTGATCAAAACTAGTTGCATCAGTAATACATTCAATAATTTTTACCATATCGTACGGCTTGGTATTGCCTTCGCTCATAATGCCATAAATTTTGCCTTCAACTGGTTTGGGTGCAATGCTTTTAATCCTGTTGAACCCTGCAGTTTGTGGTTTACCTAATTTGGAAAATATTTTTTTGATATGATCAAGGCATTCCTTCTCTGTTGTAAATTTATAATCGGCAATACCGCTTAAAGCGTTATGTGTTTCGGCACCCCCTAAAGTTTCCGCATCAATTTCTTCGCCAATGGCAGCTTTAACCAAATAGGGGCCTGCTAAATATATAGAGCCATTGCCTTCAACCATTAATGTTTCGTCGCTCATAATAGGCAGGTAAGCACCGCCAGCTACACAGGCACCCATAACAGCGGCAATTTGTGTAATCCCCATGGCACTCATTTTTGCGTTATTGCGAAACACTCTTCCAAAATGTTCCTTATCTGGAAAAATTTCATCCTGCATGGGCAAAAAAACACCCGCACTATCAACCAGATAAATGATGGGCAATTTATTTTCCATTGAAATTTCCTGCATACGTAAATTCTTTTTACCCGTAATGGGGAACCATGCTCCGGCTTTTACGGTTTGGTCGTTAGCCACAATTATACATTGCCTGCCGCTAACATATCCAATGCCGCTTACAGTTCCGCCTGCGGGGCAACCGCCTTGTTCTTCATACATTTCATAACCTGCAAAGGCACCCAGTTCTATAAATGATTTATCAGCATCGCATAAATAGGCTATGCGTTCCCTTGCTGTTAGCTTGTTCCTTTCCTTTTGTTTGGCTGCTGCCTTTTGGCCACCACCTTCGTATATTTTATCCAGTAATTGTTTGGTACGGCTCCAGGCCAATTTAAGGGCGTCTTCGTTTTTGTTAAATTGTAAGTCCATATAGATGATAGTTGATAATTTATGGTTGATGCTTAATAGTTTGGAGCTTATAATTTATTTGTAAATTTGTTACAATCAGCATTATAAACCATCAACCAGGAACTATTATTCATGAACCAATAACAAAAATATGGCTATTGAAATTAACCGCATAGTAAAACTATTTGAAGACCTGCAGCATGGCGATTGCTGGGTTGGTAATAATTTTAAAACAACTTTGCATGGTGTGGATGCTTTAGCTGCTGCAGATTCTATTTCGGGAAGCAGTAACAGTATCTGGCAGTTAATTGCACATATAATATACTGGAGAACAACAGTAGTTAACCGTTTAACTGGCAGTGATAATCCTCCGCCCTTTAAAGATTTTTTATTGCCAGATGAATTAAGCGAAGCTAACTGGAAACAAACGCTTCATGATTTTGAAGCAGCGTATCATGCTTTGCGCAATGCTATTCATGCTATTAAAGATGAACAGTTAGAAAAATCCTCACCAAAAGAAGGGCAAACTTTTTATCAGGTTATTTTAGGCTGTTTACAACATGATGCTTATCATTTGGGGCAGATGATGCTGTTGAAAAAAAATTGCAGGGCATAAAAAAACTGAAGCATTTAACTTCGGTTGGTGGTGCCCACGATAGGAACATTATAAAGGCCTTAAACCCATGCCTGTACTATATTTCAGATTTTATGAGGTACAATTAGGGTACAGTAATTGTAAAAGGAGTAGTATTAATACCTTGAGAAAGGATATTTATTCATCCGGATAAAACCCGTTATAACGCTCAACTTGAGGATCTGCATGTAAGCAAAAAGAAATTGGCAAATATTTTAAGTCCTTTTGATGATTTATGGAAAAACGAAGAGATAGATTGGTAAAACAATTTTTGTTTGTAACAGAAAAAATATTAATTTGATATTAATTACATTT
>JAYUTC010000397.1:0-19520 GCA_043755395.1 Ferruginibacter sp. | reverse complement strand
AACGAAAAAACATGTACGCATTAAAAAACAAAGTTCAATTGATTGGTAACCTGGGCAACGCTCCGGATGTTAAAAACACCGAAAATGGTAAAAAGCTGGCCCGCTTTAGTATGGCTACTAATGAAACCTACCGTGGCCGCACCGGCGAAAAAGTTACTGAAACCACATGGCACAATGTAGTGGCATGGGGTAAAGTAGCCGAAATTGCCGAGAAGTATTTAACCAAAGGAAAAGAGGTTGCTATTGAGGGCAAACTCATCAACCGCAGTTACACCGATAAGGATGGCATTAAAAGATATGTTTCCGAAATACAGGTGAACGAATTGTTGCTTATTGGCGGGGAAAAACCTGCAGCATAAGATTAATCAGAGCGCAGGAATTTAAAACTACCTGCGCTCTTTTTTTATATCGTCTTATCTTTATAATTATGCAGCCTATTGAACGCAACGAAATATTCGAACTGGCGTTTCGCTTTGTAACAGAAACTTCGGAAAATATTTTTCTCACCGGTAAAGCCGGTACCGGAAAAACTACTTTTTTAAAATACTTAAAAGAAAACGCCAGTAAAAATATTGTTGTAGCAGCACCAACAGGCGTTGCAGCAATTAATGCAGGCGGTGTTACGCTGCATAGTTTATTTCAATTACCCTTTCACCCTTTTTTGCCAACAAAAAATAATAAAGAAGAATTATTGTCTAAAATCCGGCACAATAAACAACGGCAGCAACTACTACGTAAAATGGAATTACTGGTAATTGATGAAATAAGTATGGTGCGTTGCGATACAATGGACGCAATAGATACAATTTTAAAACATGTTCGCCGCAATTATCATTTACCATTTGGTGGCGTTCAATTATTGTTGATTGGAGATTTACATCAACTTGAGCCCGTTGCCCCACAAATTGAATGGAATATTCTTAGTGCATATTATACCTCCCGGTTCTTTTTTGATAGCCATGCTATTAAAGAACAAACTCCTTTGTTGATTGAGTTAAACAAAATATACAGGCAAAAGGAAGAAAGCTTTCTACAATTGCTAAACAAAGTACGTAATAACAATATGAGTGCGGATGATTATGAAGACTTGCATTTACGCTACAATCCAACTTTTAGAGCCGATGCTGATGAAAAATATATAACACTAACTTCTCACAACAACCAGGCAGACAATATTAACCAACAACAATTACAAAGAATTTCGGCTGGTTCTTTTATTTACAAAGCGATTGTAGAACAGGATTTTCCCGAAAATATGTATCCTGTAGAAGCAGCGTTAGTTTTAAAGGAAGGGGCTCAGGTAATGTTTTTAAAAAACGATTTAATTTATAAAAGATTTTATAACGGAAAAATTGGAATAGTTAAATCATTAGAAAAAGAAAAGATAATTATAGAATGTGATGGTGCTGATATTGAAGTAGGCATGGAAAACTGGGAAAACAGTCGCTATACACTTAACCGTGTTGATGGAAAACTGGAACAGGAAACACTGGGAACTTTTACACAATACCCACTTCGACTAGCCTGGGCAATTACAATTCATAAAAGCCAGGGTCTTACATTTGACAAAGTAATGATTGATGCCGGTGCTGCTTTTAGTAGTGGGCAGGTTTATGTTGCTTTAAGCCGTTGCGCCAGTTTAGGTGGTATAGTGTTATTAAGTAAAATTCCTTCTTCGGCAATTACAACCAATGATAATGTTATTAAGGGCCAGCAATCGCTTTCGCACAAAGGTTCTTTAGCAGAACGATTTGCAGGTGCAAGGCAGGCGTTTACACAACAATTGTTAGAAGAGCTTTTTTCTTTTAATGAAATAGAAACCGCCATAGGACAAATCGAATTTCAGATAAAGCAACATATTGATAAATTAAATCCGGATGCTGTTAATTGGGTTAAAAAATTAAAACAACATATTGCAAATGATAAATTGGTTGGATTAAAATTTAGTGGGCTTGTTGCACAGTTAATGAAAGAAGAGGGTATAATAGAAAATAACGAAATACTACAAAAACGCATTAGTGATGCAGCAAACCATTTTGTTCCAAAACTGGAATTATATTTAAAAGAAGTACAAAACCACCCTTTAATAACAGAATATAAAGAAACCGCTACACCAATTAATGAAAAATTGCTGGAATTGGCAATGGCTATTTACAACAGCAATTATTATTTACAATATTGTAAGCGGCCTTTTTTAATTACCGGGTTTTTGCAGCACAAATTAAAATATGCTTTACCGAGGTATAATATAACCTGTTACGCCAGCGGAAAAAAACAAGCTGTTTCTAATAATAGCGATACCCCCAATGCTGAATTATATGATACGCTAAAACGATGGAGAGATATGGCTTGTGGAGATGAAAATTTACCTATATATATGGTAGCAAACCAGGCCACATTAAAAGAAATAAGCACCTATCTTCCATTAACAAAAAAAGATTTGTTACAAATTAGTGGTTTTGGCAAAGCTAAAGTTGACAAATATGGCGATGATATTATTGCGGCAATAGAAAGTTATTGTCAGCAGCACAATATAGAAACCAATATGGCTGCTAAAGCTGCAAACCCAAAAAGAAAACAAAAAGAAAAAAACACGGAAATGAAAACAGATACCAAAACAGTTTCATTTTCTTTATTTAAAGAGGGAAAGTCTGTTATTGAAATTGCAAAGGAAAGAAACTTTGCTGCTTCTACAATTGAAGGCCACCTGGCTTATTTTGTTAGTACCGGCGATTTAGATATTAATAATTTTGTAACCAAAGAAAAACAACAACTGATAAAAAGTGCTGCTTTAATACATGGCGTGCTCAGCCATAAAACATTAATGGAAAATTTACCTGAAGATATCAGTTACGGTGAATTGAAAATGGCACTTGCATCACAAAAGAAATAAAAGGATAACTGGTTCTTAAAATAAACATCCATAGTTTAAAAAACTACAGATGTTTCGCTAATAAAAAAAATTACCCTGTATTTTTAATTTGGTACAGTTAGTGGAGATGAAAGAAAATTAAATGTAAGTTTTTGAAACCTATTATTTACTACATCATCCTGATAAACTGAAAATTGAATTTTTACTTTTTTACCCTTTAAATTTGGCATTTCTTTAAAAGGGAAAAACAGCTCAAGATTTTTTTCGCCATTTTTATTATAGCTCGCTTTAGAACTGGGCAGTAATTTCATTTTGATATAGGTAGCAGCCATTTTATTCCAACTATAATTTTCATTTACTGTTGGAATAAAATAGTCTCCGTCTTCGGTGGTTAACCTTGCCACAAAATACACAGATCCTAAAACAGCGCTGGTATTTATATCAAATGAAGGATAAATTAAAACACCCATTTTTACACTATCCTTCTTAACATCTCCATAACCAATATTAGTAATTTTAATTTTAGGTACAGCAAGTGTTGAAATCTTTTGGCCCTTAGGATATAATGCAGCTATTATTTTTTTATCCCCTGCAGATAACTCGTCATTAAGTCCTACTGTATACCCATTAACTGTTTGCCAGGCTTCTACCGGGTAATGCATGATTGATGCCGGGTCATAAATTGTACCATTTGTATAAAAAAAGTCGCTTGCTTCCAATACATTAAAATCTACCTTGGCCTTATCCCAGCCCTGGTATTTGGAATAATATTTATAAACCGTATCCTTATTCCACTTTATACCATTGGGGAAACTTTGCTCATGAAGCAATCCTAAAGCATGGCCAAACTCGTGTGTTGTTGTGCCACACATAGAGCTGTAATTCCATTTTATAAATGGATCTTTAAAATCCCTTATATCTTTATATAAATCTCCGTAAGTATAGTTTTTTAAATCGGCACCTTTATTTTTAAGGTATTGCAGAAAAGGTCCCCCGTTTTTAATTTCATTCACGTATGCTTTAGAATCAATAAAATCCGATGTATCCAAGTTAAGCGTTTGCATAAATTGTGGCACATCATTGCATTGAATTCCCAGTCTGGAATTGTGCCCAAGTTTATCATCGCTACTTCCAAGCTTAACCCTGATATTGGTTGCGGGCGTATTATCAGCTACAAACTTAAAAGTAATATTTGCATATTGCTCCCAGCTTTTCGCACACTGTATTATCATATTCCGCAACTGCTGGCTACCGGCATTATCCATAAATTTTACCAGTATTTCATCACCATTTTCCCAAATTAAATCATTGTTAGCAACACTTCTTCCTATGGTTGTATCAATAGCTACAGGCAGCATTGTGTTTCCCATAATTGTTGTACAAGGCGCTTTAACTGGTTTTAGGCCTATTGGTAAAGCTTGGGCGTTTATTTCAAACATTAAAAAGACAATACCAGCCGTTAGTAAAAAAACCTTTTTCATAATTTGTTTATTTAATTTTTAAAAGTAACTCATAAAAGAATATTTATGCCTACCCTGCAAAGGGTATTTATTTATCGCCAATCACCATATAACACAAACGCTCCCCAATAATTTGGATGGCTAAAACGGGTGGACTGACTTAGTTTTATTTGTGCCTGTCTTAATGCCTCAGCTTTCTCCATCGGTTTGGGCAAAGAAAGGTTTTCATAAAAATATTGCATTAAAAGCCCTGTAGGCTCATCTGCAACTTTCCATAAACTGGCAACCACTGTTTTTACGTTACTAATCAAAAACGAATTGGCAGGCGAAATGTTCCAGCCCTTTACCAATTCCTTGCTTACCGCCGTTTGGCATGCAGACAGTATTACCATGTTACAATCGGTTATTCCAAGGCTCTGAATCTCCCTCATTGTTAATTGACCGTTGTTGCCATTGCTGGTGTCTTTATCGGGCAAAAGTTTTAAGTATGATTGTGAATAGTCTGATGAATAATTCAACACCCCGTGTGTAGCAAAGTGAATGTACTTTTTACTACGCAGGCTTTTCTTTGCCATACTTTCAGTAGCCCTTGCATCGGAATACACCGTTGAATCTGATCCCAGAATTTTTCCAATTTCTTTTACTTCATCTATATTAAAACTTAAGGTTGCATCGGGCACACCAAATGCAGCAAAGGAGTTCATGTTTGTTGTTTTGGGAATATCTTTTTCGCCTGTATTAAATACCGACATTTTGTTCGTATAAAAAATGCTGTAATCTTCTATCAAAAACTTAAAGCCTTTATTGGAGATTTTAGTACCCAGGCACTGAAAAGGCATATTGCTGAAAACTCCGGTAGGAATGATGCACAATTTTTTCTTGCCGTTTATTTTATCGGCAACTGTTTTAATCAGCATATTATATAGCTGACCTGACAGATCTTTAAATTCTACATTGCCGGCAGGCTTTTCTTCATCTACCGGTTCAGATCTTACAGCCAGCGCACCGGTGCCGGTTTGCTTTGATGTATTTTTTATTGCTTCAATAAAAAATTTCACTTTGGCAGTTACATCAACTGTCATTGTATCAACCGAAAGTTTTTCTTTGGTTAATGAAAATATCATTAAGGTATTATTGTTAAGAAGATATAACAACACTGCTACATCCTCGGGCAATTTACTTTTGTAATTATTAAATTCATCTGCGTTAGACCTGGCAAAGTATACTGCTAGCTCAGGGTATTTTGCTCTAACATCCTCTATAAAGTTATTGTACTCGGTTTCCACAATTTCTATCTTCTTCAGGGTTTCTTCTTTTGCCAATCCTTCCTGTTTTTCAAGCGTGTTTTCCAGGGCTTTTTTAGACTGCTGCATGGCAAGCAGTTTTTTTAATGCTTCATTTTTTTCTTCGTTGTTGGATGAAGCGGATAAAGTACCGGACAATTCTTTTATACCCGCAATATTACCTCTGTTGGCATAGGCCCAGGCCTGGTTGATATTACCCAGGTTGTAGTAAGAAAATGTGATCTTATTGTAGAGATCAGATTTTTTGGGGTCATTATTAAAAATTTTCCTGGCTTCTTCTCCTCCATATAAATTTTCCGTGTTTTTATCAAGCAGTTCTACAGCCTTTTTAAAATAATGTAAAGAACTGTCGAATTTGTTTTGTGCGTAGTATAAAAGACCCAGCTGATAAAAAGGTTCCCATCCCAGTGCAATTTTATATTCAGCTACAATGGCTGCAGCTTTTCTAAAATCATTTTCTGCATTTTCTGTTTTGCCTTTGTCTTTATTAATTTGTCCCAGGAAAGATAACGCTTCAATTGCTTTTTCTTTTTCTCCGCTGCTGTTGGCATATTCGGCTGCATATACAAAATAGTCGATCGATTTGTCGGTTTGTTTTGTTTCGTAATATAATTTGCCCAGGCTAAGCGCCATTCCTGAGGCGGCCCGGTACATTTTTTTTTCTTTTGTTATTGGATATACTTCCAGTAATTCTTTTTCTGCTTCACTGTATTTTTTTAAATAAAACTGATCTTCTGCAATATTGCCTTTAGCTAAAAGGTAGCTTTCATTAATGGCGTCTTTTTTAAGCTGGGCTAATGACAACCTATGGTACTTTAGTGCATTTACATAATCTGACTGTGTAAAATAGGTAACTCCAATATTTCCAGAAACAATACTTCTGTTTTCTATAACCTGCTGATTCATGTAAATACTATCAGCCTTTAAATAAGAATTAATTGATTTACTATATTCGCCTATGCTTTTTAAAAGTGTTCCCCTGGATAAATAGGTGTTTGCCAGTCGCAACAAATTTCCCGATCTGTTAAAGATTGCCATAGCGCTATCGCTGTTTTTTAATCCTTCTTTAAATTCGCCGGTAAGGCTATACAAAAAAGATGTTGATTCTAAAGTTGATCCTAATGCAATATTGTTTTTAGTTGCCTCTGCCAATTTTATAGCCTTGTTATATGCTTCTTTTGCTTTTAAAAAATTACCCATAGATATATTTACTTCGGCAATACTATTATACTCCCAAATCACTTCATCCAGGCTAACCGTATCAAAAACCGATATTGCCAGATTGTAATAATATAAAGCACTGTCTAATTGAGATTGTGTTTTGTGTCCATAGGCTTTTAAGGACAAACACTTACCATAACTAAAGGCTGTGTTTAATTGTTTACTCAGCTCGAGACATGTAGCATAAAACTTATCACCTGCTGTTATATTATTTGTACGATAAGCCAGTTTTGCAAGGTCCCGTGTTGCATAAAAAAGGTAAGCGGTGTTTTTGGTGGTTTCACTTAATTGACAACAGGTGGTGAAGTATTTGCGGGATTTTATTGAATCCATTTCATACCAGGCATTTCCTAAATTATATAATGCCTCAACTGTTGATTTGCTGTTTATACCATTTGCTTTTTCGAAAAACTCTACAGCCTTTTTATTGTTTTCGTCATTATAAAAAACGTTGCCTTTTTTATTAAATGTTTCTGCAAGTCCAGAGCTGTCTTTTATTTGTTCATAAAATGAGGCTGCAGAATCATAGGCCAAAAGTGCCTGGTTTTTTTGTCCGCTTAATAAATATAGCTGGCCTATACTTTTCCACGAATGTGCCTGACCCGAAAAGTTATTTGCTTTTTTTCTTAATACAATGGATTCTTTATGTGCTATTAGAGCAGAATCGTATTGACCCAGTTCCCAGTAACTGCTGCCTTTAAGCGATTTTGAATAGCCCGCATCATTAAAATTACCGATCAGTAAAAGTTTTTGTATGGCCGAATCGGTATAGGCCATACATTTATTATAATTGGCAAGCTTAAAGTAACTGTAAGCCATATCATTCTGGGTATTGGCCCAGTTAAGCGTATCGTAATTCAACCGGTATGTACGGGCTGCGCTGATAAATGATTCCAATGCCAGGGAAGGTTTTCCCTGATCATTATTAACCCGGCCAATAAAAGCATAGTAATTGGCATTTTTCAGTATTGACTCAAAACTATTTATCCCTTTATTTAATTCAATTAGTTTTTCATAAGATTTAAGAGCATGGTCATAATTGCCCTCGGCATAATACATAGCGCCCTCATATTCGTACCTTTTTTGCCAATTTGTGTTATAAACAGACTCCAATACTTTTGATTTGTTGGCAGTTAGTTTTTTTTCAAATTCAAGTATTAAGTTTTTTGATTTTGTAAACTGTAATAATTTATTCAGGCAATATATTTTTTTAGAAATGGCAGCCAGTTCATATTCAGGCTCATTTGCCATTAAAGCATATTTAATTGCCGAATCGCATTGTATTACAGCAATGTCATAATTGTCCAGCTTGTGGTTTATTTCTGCCTCAAGAAGCCATGCAAGAGCTTTGCTATTGGTATCATTAACAGCATAAGCGATTGTTTTTATTAAATTATTAAGGTCTGCTGCATTTGCTAATTTTTTACTTGCAATTATTTTTTCAACTTCCTTAATAAATGTCAGGCAATAGTTATTGTTAATAATATCCTGCTTATAAATTAGAAGTTGTTTTAAAAACATGGCTCTGTTTTTATAAACAGGAAACAGTGCTTTCTTTATTTCGCCTGGACTATAAGGCCCTCCAAATACGCTCCAGCCAACAAAACTTTCGGTAAGTCTGTAGTTTTTAGCCCTATATGCATCGGGGACAGAATTTAAATAGAGTAAAAAGCTTTCAAGATCTTCTTTTTTAGCATCCCGAAGCATTTCCAGTGATGTTTTCCCGGAATATCTTCCTCCCTTTATTTTTTGGGTCATCGCTTCCGGCAAATTAGTCCTGTCCTTTACGCTTTTATATGTATAATGTAAATCGTTAAGCATTATTGAAAATATAGAATCCTCCTTTTCCTTGTTGTCATTATAGTATATGTTTGGAAGTGTATAAAATTTTTCTTTATTAAAATTTACAAAAAGCACTTTATTAAATACAAGGTCAGAGAATATGCTGCGATAGGTAACTTTAGGAATATTAACCTTTATAGATACAACATCTCCCACCACAAGGGTGTCTGCAGGTTTGTTAAGTTTTACCATGCCGAATATTACGCTATCGGCTTTTACTATATTGCCAGCCCCAATGAAATTGAATTTCCTGTCTGGTTTCGTACTATTTGTTGCTTTTACAAAACATTGAAATGCGTTAATCAAATTACCTTTTTTTATACCCATGCCCATTGCCCCTTCTATTAATACAACCATGGTGTCGTTTACCCTGTAAACATATTTGATTTCAAAATACACCTCCTTCTCTTCTGTTTCAAAAGAAGTTTGAGCAGAAGTAAACGCATATACAAAAAGGAATAATATGCACAGACAATATTTTGTTACGGGTAATTTCAATTATTAAATTTATTGCTTTTTTATAATAAAACTAACGCTAACTATTCCAATTTCTTCGGCTTTAATGTTTGATATATCTCCTCTGGTTGCAGCCTCTCCCTTTTTTTCATTAAACAAATCATCGATCACATTTTGAAATGATTGCATGTTGTCTCTTGTAATCTTTTTTTCAAAAACGCTTCTTAAATCCATGGGCTCTTTTGAAACTATTATTTTCAAAATTTCTAAACCCTCTGGTGAACCTTTACTTACAGCCAGTTTCCTGATAACCACATTGTTTTTTTCTACAACATAATCTGCCGGTTCTTTCCCCTTGTATGGATACATTATCTCAACATTATTATCGGGGTAGATATCCAAAACAGTGTAGTAAAGATTTTGGTTGCTGTTGTTTCTTATATGAAGTGTATAACCATCGCCAATTGCTAATTTAATTGCTTCGGATTTATTGTATTCTTTTGTGGGAACAATTTCTGCCGATACATATTGAGCCAACTCTCCGGCATCGGGCATCGTGCGTAAATATTTTATCCTTAACTCTTTTTTTATATCTGCAATAAATTCATTTTTCTGTTCTTCAGATAATGAATCTTTATTTACAATACCGGCCGACCAAACGGGTTTATTGTTTCTGTCTGTAAGTAGTGCCAGTTTTCCTGTTCCGCTGTTTTTAATTTCTAATTGGAAATCTGCTTTGTCTGCTACTGTTAAAAAACTATAGGGTTTAATAAACTGTTTAACCTGCCTCTCAATAACCTTTGTTGCTGCATCGGCTTCACCAAAGCTAAGCTTTACCGCAGCCTGCAGGTTGCCATAATTTTCCTCCTCTATTTTCACTTCATATAAATCATTTTTATTTAAGAGCTTTCCGGCTACACCATAACTTCTAAAGTTTTCAACCTTTTTAATAATGGCGGTAGTATAAACATCGTTGCTCTCTGCTTTATATATTTTACAGTTTGTTCCGTTTGTTAAATTATCCATCAGACCTTTATCAACCGTAAAAACAGAATCTTCGTTTCCCGAACTTCCTTTATATCCAACCCTAATATAAATCTTATCTGCCCTGGCTTTATATCTTCCACTAAATATTTCCTGTAAACCATTTCCTTCTAACATTGGTATTTGCTCCGGAATAAAGGCCTGCATGTTTGCTCTTATTTTTTCAAATAACAATTCATATGTATTGCCTGTGGTCATTTCATTTATTGCCTTATAAAATGAATAAGACAAAGACCCCAACTCTTCATTATTGATTATTATTTGTTTGTTAACCTGGTGAGGCGATGAGGCACTTATTACAACCATGTTTGAAAGCGAATCTGCAGCAGCTTCAAAAAAGCCCTGTCTTACTTCGGCGGCCGACAGGTTTATAATTGAATCCATTGGGTTTTCAGGGTCGGCAAAGGGTATTGGCTCTCCCCTGGCTACAGCAAAGCTTTCATCCCGGGTGCCGGTGCCGGAGTGACATGCATCTAATAGAACCAACAAACTTCCGGCTGGCCCCAATTTTTTTCTGATGTTTAAAAGTATGGGATAAAGGTCATCATCACGCAAGTGTTTTTCTCCTTTATACCCTGTGGGGTTGTATTTTGGCAGGGCATCATAAGGCAAAAACGCTTCATCATATCCATCTTCTTCGTCCCTTCCCAGCTCAATAGTTTTTTGATCTCTTATCTGTTGGCCATGGCAGGAAAAATGAATGACAACTATATCGTTTTGATTTGCTTTTACAGAAAGCTGTGTAATGGCGTTTAGAATAGCGGCCTTTGTTGCCTTACTGTTAATTAATGTGTCAATATTTTTTTCTTCAAACCCATTTCTGTTTAAAGCTGCTTTAATGTATTTTACGTCATTTACTGATGCAATGGGCTTGATTTTACTTGCCGCCGGATATTCGCCAACAGCAACTATAAGCGCAAGTTTAGTTTGTGAAAAAATTTTACCGGAAAAAAATATGGAATAAATGATAATTAAATATTTCATCGCAGCTTTGTTTCAATGTCTTTTGTTTTTTTACACAACTCTCAACAATGATAGTAAATCGGGAAATATTTCATATTTAATAATGTAGATAAGTTCTTTTTTGCAAAACTTTATCATTTTAGTTTTACCTATCTTCCAAAATCGTCCTGTACTCTCACAATATCATCTTCATTACTTGGGTTTGCTGCATCTGTATGGCGCCAGATTTCTGCAACAATTCCCCATCCTTTTGTACCCAACAAGCGGTGGCGTTGCCCTTGTTTTAATTGTATAATATCACCAATATTTAAATGGCTGGTTTCTTTTTCTTCATCGGTGTCACTGATTACAACCCCCGCTGTTCCACCAATAAGTTTCCATATTTCGGCACGACGGTGGTGATATTGCCAGCTTAGTCTTTTATCGGGAGCTACCACCAAAATTTTAGGGCTTAATTTACCCGAAATGTTTAATTGCTCTTTTGTAAGCTGTGGAAAATATAGGTTTATAAATTTATCTGCTTCGCTTTCTTCTATTACAAAAAAGCCGCCCCATGGCCGGGTATTATCCTGTTTACTGATTATTAAATTTTTATGGTGCAGATATTCCGTAACAGTTTCAAAAACCAATTCTTTAGGGGTGTTGGTGCTAAAGTTTAAATGCATTGTAAAGTTTTTGTATTGATTAATGTTATTTAAAAAGATATAGATAAAATTATCTTTTCTTTTTTTCAAATCTACCGCCCCATAAAAACCATTAATATCTGTACATCGCTTGGGTTCACACCGCTTATGCGGCTTGCCTGCCCCAGCGTGCGTGGTTTTATTTTTTTAAATTTTTGTTTGGCCTCAGTTCCTAAGGATATTAATTTTTCATAATCAAAATTATCCGGAATAATTAAGTCTTCCAGTTGGCTCATTTTTGCAACCAGCTCTTTTTCCTTCTCAATATAAGTTTCATATTTTAGTTGAATTTCTGCTTGTTCTATAGTGTCTTTATTAAACCCCCGTAATGCATTTTTTAAAGAAGGAATATAACACATCATATTTTCCAAACCAATATTAGGCCTTAATAATAATTGTGCGACTTTTTGTTTTGAAACTAACGTTGCTGATTGTACGCTTTCTAAAAACGAATTGGTTTCTTCCGGATCTAAACTTATAGCAGCAAGCATTTCCTTTAGTTTTTCAACTCCCGCAGCTTTTTCTTTTACCAACTCCATTCTTTCCTGTGAAGCCAAACCAAGTCGGTAACTTTTCTCTGTTAGTCTTAAATCGGCATTATCCTGCCGTAATAAAGTTCGGAATTCGGCACGGCTGGTAAACATGCGGTAGGGTTCATCTGTTCCTTTATTAATTAAATCGTCAATTAAAACACCGATATAAGCTTCGCTCCTATGCAATATCACCGCCGCTTGTTCACTGGCTTTTTGATGGGCGTTAATGCCCGCCATTAATCCCTGGCATGCGGCTTCTTCATAACCCGTAGTTCCATTTATTTGCCCGGCAAAAAACAAATTCTCAATTAACTTTGTTTCTAAGCTAAATTTAAGCTGAGTTGGTGGAAAATAATCATATTCGATAGCATATCCAGGGCGAAACATCTTACAGTTTTTAAACCCAGGAACTAATTTAAGTGCTTGATATTGAACATCTTCTGGCAAAGAAGATGAGAATCCATTAACATAAATCTCCACCGTATTAAATCCTTCAGGCTCTACAAATAACTGGTGCCTGTCCCTTTCGGCAAAACGATTGATCTTATCTTCAATACTGGGGCAATATCTTGGCCCGGTTCCCTGTATTCTTCCCTGAAACATAGGGCTCTTTTCAAATCCCGTTTTTAAAATATCATGTACCTGTGAGCTGGTGTAAGTAATCCAACAGCTTTTTTGTTCTGCAGCCTTTATCTTTTTTGTGGGTAAGTAGCTAAAGCCCACAATTTCCTCGTCTCCTTTCTGCTCTTCCATTTTAGAATAGTCAAGACTGCGGCCATCAATTCTTGGTGGTGTTCCTGTTTTTAAACGGTCACTTTCAAAGCCATGGCTTACCAATTGCTCTGTAATTCCAGTGGCGGCTTTCTCTGCCATTCTTCCACCTCCTAATTGTTTTTCGCCAATATGTATAATGCCGTTTAAAAAAGTTCCGTTTGTTAAAATGACTGATTTCGCTTTTATTTTATGACCCAAACCCGTTACAACCCCGTAAACACGGCCATATTTTATTAAAAGTCCATTCACCATATCCTGATAGAAATCTACATTTGTAGTGCTTTCCAGCATTTCGCGCCACTTTGCAGCAAACAACATACGGTCGCTTTGTGCCCTTGGGCTCCACATTGCAGGACCTTTGGAACGATTAAGCATTCTAAATTGAATCAAAGATTCATCAGTAACAATACCACTATACCCACCCATGGCATCAATTTCTCTCACAATTTGCCCTTTAGCTATACCCCCCATTGCTGGATTGCAACTCATTTGTGCTATAGTTTGCATGTTCATGGTAATCAAAAGCACTTTGCTCCCCAAATTGGCGGCTGAGGCTGCGGCTTCGCAACCAGCATGACCAGCTCCAACCACTATTATATCGTATTCGGAAAACATTTGGCAAAGGTACGAATTGTGAGAAGAGATATTAAAACCACCTGGTCCGAATGTTCCACGTGAAAAATGTTCCGCTCAAAAATATAGTTTTTCACGTGAAACACTATTTAAAGTATTTCTGTAAATACTGGTTTTCAAGTAGCCTCATTTCCTTTTTTTGTTTTGCTGTTTTGTCTTTATACCCACACAGGTGCAATACACCGTGAATAATTACCCGGTGCAACTCTTCGTTAATGGTAACCCCAATTAAAGAAGCGTTTTCTTTAACCCTGTCGGTGCTTATGTATATTTCGCCAATAATTTGGTTGGGTAATTCAGAAAGGTCGAATGTTATTATATCAGTAAAGTAGTTGTGTCCAAGGTGCAAAGTGTTTATTTTCAAAAGAAAATCATCTGAACAAAAAATATAATTAAGTTGTAAAAGTTTCTTTTTTTCTTTCTGGAAAATTTTAAATATAAAAGGCTTTAAAACTTTACGATTTGCAAGTAATATTCTTTTGTTCAGTAAAAAAAATTGTATCGGCATAGCTAATTTCTAAAATCGAAATTATTAAACAATTATGAATGAATACATTTGTGGTAAATAAATTAATCTAAATGAACAGGCGTTTATCTGAAGTTGAGGTTGGAAAGGTTGTAACTATAAAGCACTTTGAAAACGATGATATTTTTTTAAAGCTAATGGAAATGGGCTGTGTACCCGGAGAAAAAATAATTGTTGCCCATATTGCCCCCCTTGGTGACCCAATATCAATAATTGTAGCAGGCTATTCTCTAAGTTTGCGGCTAAATGAAGCAGAAAATATTTGGGTAGAAGAATTTGCTGTGGAAACCAAAAAATCTTTAAACTAAAATATTAGTAACAATAAAATGAAAATTGGGCTTTATTTTGGATCGTTTAATCCTGTTCACCAGGGACATTTAATAATTGCAAATTATATAATAAACAACACCGGCTTAAACCAGGTTTGGTTTGTAGTTTCTCCACAAAACCCTCTTAAAAATTCTTCTGCTCTATTAAATGAATATCACCGATTACATATGGTAAACATTGCAATAGAAGATGAACCAAAGCTGAGAACAAGCACTGTAGAATTTAAATTACCAAAACCCTCGTTTACAATTGATACACTTGTTTATCTAAATGAAAAATATCCTCAGCACCAGTTTTCTGTTATTATGGGCAGCGATAGTTTTAAAAATATTGATAAATGGAAAAATTATCAATTGCTGTTAAAGAACTATCCAATTTATATATACAAAAGGCCAGGCTTTGAAATAACAAATACATTGGGGGCAGATCTAAATGTTTTAGAAGCACCCCTTCTTGATATTTCCAGCACAAGAATTAGAGATATGATAAAAACAAAAAAATCAATTAGATTTTTAGTGCCTGATTTAGTAAAAGAAGAAATAGAGAGGAATGGTTATTATAGAACCTAATAAATTATATATCTATACTTTATATAAATTATAATTATGTATTTGTATATTTTAAATGTGTATTTGATTATTAATCAACCGCTTTTTCATTTCGTTTTTTTTAAAAAAATGGATTAAAATTATTCAGTAATTTGTTTTAATATTTACTAATATGTTTGAACAAAGTAAAAAATATTTTTCCTATCTCTTAAATCCTCTGGAGCTTTTACGTACAAAAAAGGTATTGCAGGTAAACCCAACTGTTGCCCCTCCCAGAAAAGAACCCGAAGAGCTAAAAATATTTGTTTTTGATTATGATTTAACTCATGCAGAAGTAAGAGAACTAAAAGACGTTCCGGATAGTTATTTATATTTAAAATCACCAAAAACAACATGGATTAATGTTGACGGGCTAAGAAAAACTGATGTTGAAAAAATATGTACACATTTTGGTGTACATTATTTAATTACAGAAGATATTTTAAGTTTGGGTCAGCGGCCAAAAATGGATGAAATAGATGGTCTGGTATTTTGTTTATTAAACATGATGTATTTTAATGAAAAAGACTCTGCTGTTGAAATTGAACAGATAAGTATAGTGCTGGGAAAAAACTTTGTAATTAGTTTTCAGGAAGATGCGTCCAGAGATGTTTTTAACCCTCTAAGGGAAAGATTAAAAATTAATGGAAGCAAGGTTAGACAACACGGTGCAGATTATTTGTTTTATTCTTTAATTGACATGATCGTTGATAATTATTATGTGGTGATGGAAAAGTTGGGAGAAAAAATAGAGGGGCTTGAAGAGGATATAATACGTAATGCCAACACAAGAAGTCTTGCAAAAATAAACATGTTACGTAAGGAAATGATTGTTTTAAAAAGAAGTATTTCTCCTGTAAGAGAAATGGTAAATGGTATTTTACGCAGCGAAACAGAATTAATTGAAGAGCGTACAGAAAAGTATTTTAAAGATGTATACGATCATATATTACAGGCCAATGATTTGGTTGAAAATTACAGGGACATGATGATGAACCTCCATGATTTATATTTAAGTAATGTAAATTTAAAAATGAACGAGGTGATGAAAGTTATGGCCGTGGTAACCTGTTTGCTTGCTCCGGCTACTGTAATTGGAGGAATTTTTGGGATGAATTTTGAAACTATACCTCTATTACATAATAAGTGGGGTTTTTTTATTTCTGTTGCATTAATGCTGATTATTCCCTTTGTAATGATAAGAATTTTTAGAAGGCGTGGCTGGTTTTAACTAATAAGAGAATAAAATTTAAATACATGCGCTATATAGGGTTGGTTTTTTTAAATATTGGAACCGTGCTGCAGGGTTCTCCATACATTATACTTTTTGCTACAGGCCGCAGCAAATTGGTAATTTCCACATAGGCTGTTTCGGAAATATGTAATTCGCCACAGCCTTTAATTACTACTCTTTTATCTAAAAAAATAGCGGTGTCTATTGCATATAGTTTTTTTAAAAATAATGTTTTTTGTAAAAAATCCTCGTTACCAAAAACTACTTCATTGGCATAGGGGTGTAGGTAGCTTGCCGCAAGCATAAATGCCCATATGGGTATTATGGCATCGGCGGAACAGATAAGTGATATATTTTTGTTTTTATAAGGAGTAAAATCCAAATTTTTTAAAGCTTCCCGGAAATCTTTTTCTTTTAAAATTAATCCCATAAATAAAAAATCTTTCAAATCAAATACAGCTGTTTCCTCCCGGGGATAATAATCTTCCAGGTTTATGGTAATTATGCCGCTTTCAGAAACTTTATTTAACATTGTTTCATCCATAATACAAAGTTATATTAATAACAATTCTATATAGTCTGGTAAATAAAAATTTTCTTTTTTTCGTAAACAAAACAGCCTTTACATTAGTTGTAAAGGCTGTATAAAGGATTATTAGGTGCTATTAATAAATTTTACTCCTGTTGTCTTTTATTTCAGCCTGATTTTTTAAACCTTCGAACCAACCCGCAGCGGCCTGATTGCGTAATGTGGTTATTTGCTGTAGTTTTTGTTGAGCGATAACTTCAACCGCATCGGCGGTTTTTGAAGAAACACTGTTTACTTTAATTACAAAGACTCCTGAAGTTCCTTCAATTGGTACGGAAGCTTTGTTCTTTAAATCATTATTAAAACTTGCACCAATAATTTTAGGCTCGGAGCCTAAATTAGCAATTATCTGGCTGGTAAAGGTTAGCGAAGAATCTGCACCGGCTATTTGAACCTGATTGTTATATGCGGCAGAGGCTGTTTCTAATGTTGGTGTGGCACCTAGTTTCTTAATAATAACCTCTGCTTTCTTTTGGTTACGAATAACCCCTTCAACCATAGGTCTTGCAGTTTTTGCGTCCTGAGAACCTTCGTTTTGTTTTTTATCAAGCGTGGCTACAATAAACTGATCTCCAATATTAAAAGGCTCGCTAACATCGCCCTGTTTTGCTTCAAATACCCAACGTACCAGTTGCCGTGCATCCTGAAGCTGACCTACCTGGTAATCATTTTCTTTAACTATAGTTGGCCAGCTAATTTTTTGCAACCCGTTTTTAGCTACATAACTTTCAAATTCTTTTCCGTTTTTTTGTCCCGATAATTTAGTGGCATTTAAATTAGCATCACCAATAGTTGTCTCGCTAGCTAAAATTTCTTTTGCCATAAAAGCAATCTTATAAGCCGGACCACTTCCTTTCTGACTAAGAATTTCAATTATGTGGTAACCAAATTGTGTTCTAACCACCTCTCTTGAACCAACGGGTTTATTAAAACAAAAATCGTTAAACTCGGGCACCATTTTTCCGTATTCAAAAGCATCCATTTCCCCTCCTTTATCCTTGCTTCCATCGGAAGAAAATTGTGCTGCTAATTTTGCAAAGTCACCTCCGGTTTTAATAATATTAAAAATACTATCTGCTTGTTTTTTTGCTACACTATCGGGTACTATTGGTTGTCCGGTTTGTGGATTTACTGTAGGAATTAAAATATGTCTTGCTTTTACACTATCCGGTAATGTTTTGCTTCCTAAAACTTTTGCCAATACAAAATTACTACCTTCTACATAGGGACCATAAATAGTGCCAACGGGTTGTTTAGCAATAGTGTCAATAGCAATTGAAGCTATTTTTGATTTGGGTAAGAAATTACTATCAAATTCAATTGTTGAAGTGTTTCTTGCTATAAAAGCTTTTGTATTTGTTTCGCTTGCAAAACCTTCTTTTAAACCTGTTATAAATTCTTTAGTTTTTGCACTATCACCCGAACTTGGAAGTTGGCTAAAGGCAACATATGAAATTAATCTTCCTTCTTCTTGCTTAAACTGGTTTTTGTGTTTTTTTATATAGCCGTTAATATCATCATCAGAAACTTTAATTAAACTATCACTTATTATATTATAAGGCACAACTACGTAAGAAATATTTGCAAAATTTTTTGTTTCTGCTTTATCCTTTTCCTGCATCCAGGAAGGATAATAAGCACTTGCATTAAGCATAGCAAAATATTTAGACGAAATACTGGTTAATTTTTGGGGTTCCAGTAATTGTGCATCTATCATTTCTCTACGCTCTCCTTTAGCTTTTTTAACTTCACTTAAAGCCTGACTAACTTTTGATAAATCCAACTGGCCTGTTGCGGGGTCAACCATACTTTGGTCCTGTAATAAAGGGTTTGAAGGGTCGTTGCTGGATAAAATAGCAGATAGCTCTTTTGATGTAAAGTTTATTCCAAGCTTTTTCGCTTCCTTATAAAATACCTTTTCGGCTACTATTTGATTCCAAACCTGATCTCTTACCTGGGCAGCCTCAGGGTTTCTTCCTGTTTGCTGCGACTGTTGCTTTGCCATTTCATAGGCATAGTTATATTTTTTTTCAAAATCTTTTCTTTCAATTCCTTCACCATTAACTTTTCCTACATTACTGGATAAAGAACTTAAAAAATTATTACTGCCGGACTTAGCGTCCATCAAAATAAAACCAATTAAACTTAAAGCAATAACTGCAATAACTATTGCAGCTCCTTTATCACGTATTGTCTGAATTATTTGCATATTTTCCTGTAATTAAAATGGACGGCAAAAATAGGGGAAAAACAGTTATTAACACTTAATTTTTAGCTCTTAATAATGGGTTAAATTGAGTATTAATAAGGTTTTAACCAATTTAATTAAGTAAATTAATAATATATAAGAATTTACATAGTTTTAAACATTCAATTGTTTATAAAAGAATTTTTCTGTTAATAACCTTACTTTCTTTTAATAAAAACTCTTTATAAAATGGTATAAAGTAAAATTATTTTAAGAAATTA